>JAETTS010000282.1 GCA_021769025.1 Enterocloster bolteae | reverse complement strand
ATCCCATGGATACAGCAAGCCAAAGGCTCTGTCATAGCCCCGTACTTTAAAGGCACCTGTTTATCCAGCTGGTAGCACTGTGACTCCGGAACCAGACAATATTCTGCGAATCCCCCGTCACGGTTGACACCTATGGCGTACAGATTCTCACACATCTGTTTCTTCCCCATCTGGCAGAAATGGCAGGTTCCACAATAACGGTTAGGGTCTACGGTCACATGATCTCCCGGCTTCACAGATGTCACCTTGTCTCCCACCTTCTCCACAGTGCCAGCAAACTCATGCCCTAAAACCACTGGCGGCTTTACGTCTGTTGACCCCTTGCTGCCATGGTAAATATGTACATCCGTTCCACAGATTCCACATGCCGCAACACGAATCAGCACATCTGTCTCCCGCACCTCAGACACAGGCAGTTCCCTGACTTCAAACTTCTTCTCACCTAAAAAATATGTTGCCTTCATATCGTTCCCCTTCTTTTTCTTCCACAGACTTATGTAAAGGTGTTTTACTTATGTCAACCATACCATACCCTGCTCCTAAAGTCAAATAAATATCTTGATATCTGAATCAAATATCTGGATCAAATGTCTGAATCAAAAAAACAATCAAAAAACATATTTTAAAATACTGTTCAAGCTCCTTTCACAACAACCAACATAAATCCATGAAGGTCGTTTGTAACTGTAGAATTTTTACTCTCTGACCTAATGTCTTGCTCCCATTATATTCAGTCAAACCTCCATGCATAATTTCCCTTCAGGCTGTGTTAGTCTACGCTCTGCTTCGGTTCATGCTAAATGTGTACCAGCGGCACACAGACAGTGTCGCCGGTCAACGATGCCACCGCAGAGTCTAACCCCAGCGAAGCGAGGGTATCGCCTTCTCCACCTTGCTGATGAAAGATTATGCCCGTTAAAGCGTGGTACGCCATCCGGCGAAGTTTTGCCAGATGTAATCCGGTCAAGACACTAATGTACTATATAGTCGGCACAGCAAGTGCGCAGACCTACAATAATAGCAATTTAAAAATCGATCAACATCAAAAAATCCATCATCAATATAATAAAAATTTTATTTGTATTTTTCTATACATTCTATTATAATGGATGTACCGATCTAGATAATCTGCTGTATATGTTCAGATTTCTCTTCGTATTATCTTTTGCTTCACAGCCATAGTTCGGCTGATATCCTGAAATTTGATTTATAAACGCGTTATGAAACTGCCTCAGTCAGTTTACATAAAATATTATTTATTAGGAGGTACCTACATGGTATACGAAACGTTTCAGACAATGCTTACACAACACCTAAGCCAGCGCCTTGGCCCTGGTTGCCAGCTTCTGGTACAGCCAGTCCCCAAAAACAACGGTATCACTTTGGATGGGTTATGCATCAGCCAGAACGGCTCATCTGTCACCCCCGCCGTCTATCTGAACAATTATTTTGAGCAGTATCAGGATGGCATGTCGATGGAATCGATTGTAGAAGAGATTCAGCAGCTTTATAGGGAAGACTCTGCGCTGCTTCACACCGATTTTTCGATTCTCAATGACTTTTCCAAATTGAAAGATAAAATCGTTTATAAGCTGGTTCACACCGATGCCAACAGGGAACTCTTAAAAGAAATTCCGTCTGTTCCCTATCTGGATCTTTCCGTCATCTTCTATCTGTATCTGGAGGAAAATGAAACCGGCCAGCTGACTGCCCTCATCCACAACTTCCATCTGGCTGCATGGAATACCACTACAGAGGAAATTTATCAACTGGCTATCTACAACACCCCCATATGCTTCCCTCCTGATCTGAAACCTATGTCCCAGGTCATGAGCGATGTACTGTGTCAGGAGATGGATCTGGATGAACTGGAATCTGTCGTGGAAGACCTTTCAAGATCCCAGGCCCGCTCTCCGCTTTACGTTCTGACCAACAGCACTGGCATCAACGGGGCAGGCACTATTCTCTATCCACAGGTGCTCAGCAATTTCTCACAGCAATTGAACCAGGATCTGGTGATTCTTCCTTCCAGCATCCATGAAGTCCTGCTGGTTCCCTATGATAAGACAATCTCACTGGACAAATTGTCGGATATGGTTAACCAGATCAATCAGACAGAGGTCTCCGTGGAAGAGCAGCTTTCCGATCATGTGTATTACTACTCCCGGGAATCGGATCAGGTACTTATCCTTCAGGATTCTGCCTGCCATGCTCCATGCTGATTATTCTTTCCAGGCTCTTCTTCGGCCTTGTTCAATCACGATGGTTTCACTCTTATCATTCCATACAACTCTATTCTATATCCAGCAACATCTTTTTAATTTCCATCATCCTATCTCTCAGCACAGCCGCTTCTTCAAAGTTCAGCTCTGCTGCTGCCTTGTGCATTTTCTTTTGCAGTTCTTTCTGAAGTTTATTCAGTTCTTTGGCATCCATAGATTCTATATCTTTTTCCTGACTCGCTAAATCATCCGATGCTGCCTTGGAAATTGCAATCAGATCCCGGACGGCCTTTTTGATAGAGGTAGGCGTGATCCCATGTTCCTCATTATACTGCTGCTGGATCTTTCGGCGCCGGTTGGTCTCATCAATGGCGGTTCTCATGGAGTCCGTAATGGTATCAGCGTACATAATCACATGACCCTCCACATTCCTGGCCGCCCGTCCTATAGTCTGAATCAGCGAAGTCTCTGAGCGCAAAAACCCTTCCTTGTCCGCATCCAGGATCGCAACCAGAGAAATCTCCGGAATATCCAGCCCCTCTCGCAAAAGGTTAATCCCCACCAATACATCGAATACATTCATACGCATGTCACGGATAATTTCCGCCCGTTCCAGCGTATCGATATCGGAATGAAGGTACTTGACCCGTATCCCCACCTCTCTCATATAGTCTGTCAAATCCTCTGCCATCCGTTTCGTAAGGGTAGTCACCAGAACTTTATTCCCCTTTTCCACCTCCCGATTCACCTCGGAAACCAGATCGTCAATCTGTCCCTCTACCGGCCGAACCGATATCTCCGGATCCAAAAGACCGGTGGGGCGGATGATCTGCTCTGTCCGCATCAACTCATGCTCTGCCTCATACACCGACGGAGTCGCCGACACAAACATCATCTGGTCAATCTTGCTCTCAAACTCTCCAAAATTCAAAGGCCGGTTGTCCAACGCAGACGGCAGACGAAAACCATAATCCACCAGTGTCTGTTTCCTGGAACGGTCGCCTGCATACATACCTCTTACCTGTGGTAATGTAATATGGGACTCATCAATAATAATCAGAAAATCGTCTGGAAAATAATCAATCAATGTATAGGGTGGCTCCCCCGGCGCTGAGCCAGTCAGATGCCTGGAGTAGTTCTCGATACCAGAGCAAAAACCAGTCTCCCTCATCATCTCCACATCAAAATTAGTCCTCTCCGCAATTCTCTGGGCCTCCAACAGCTTGTCTTCACTCTTAAAGTAAGCCACCCGCTCTTTCAACTCTTCCAGAATATTTACAGCAGCTTCCTCCATCTTCTCCTTGGGAACCACATAATGGGATGCCGGAAACAATGCCACATGCCCCAACTGCGCCTTCACCTCACCTGTGACTGTGTCAATCTCCGTGATGCGATCCACCTCATCCCCGAAAAATTCAATCCGGTACGCCTCATTTCCTGAATACGCCGGAAACACTTCCACCGTATCCCCTCTCACTCGGAAAGTGCCCCGATGGAAATCCATGTCGTTGCGGTCATACTGTATATCAATCAGCTTGTGGATCACCTCGTCCCGATCCTTCACCATCCCAGGCCGGAGAGAGATCACCATCTCCTGATAATCAATGGGACTTCCCAACCCATAGATGCAGGAAACCGAAGACACAATAACCACATCCCGCCTCTCCGATAACGCCGCCGTAGCTGAATGGCGCAGCTTGTCTATCTCGTCATTGATGGCAGAATCCTTTTCGATGTAGGTATCGGTGGAAGGGACATAGGCTTCTGGTTGGTAGTAGTCGTAGTAGGACACAAAATATTCTACCGCGTTACTCGGAAAATACTCTTTGAACTCACCATAGAGCTGGGCCGCTAATGTCTTATTATGCGCTATTACCAAAGTCGGCTTGTTAAGCTGTGCGATCACGTTTGCCATGGTAAAGGTCTTCCCGGAACCCGTAACCCCCAGTAAAGTCTGGAATTGGTTGCCTTCTTTGAAGCCTTTCACTAATGCTTCTATCGCCTGGGGCTGGTCGCCGGTGGGCTTGTATTCGCTGTGAAGTTCGAACATTT
>JAETTS010000281.1 GCA_021769025.1 Enterocloster bolteae | reverse complement strand
TCAGGTTCACATTCGTGGCTGCAAAGGGGATTTCCTTAGCCAGCTTCAGTTTCTTTGTCCGTTCTGATGCCGATAATTTAAGAAAATTAATATTAAAACTCCCATCAAAATCCCCATCCCTGTCAACATAACATCCTGCAATTCTGGTAAAGGAGGTGCGGGAAAGGGTCATCCGTCTTGTAAGCTCCAGCATGTCTTCTCTGTTTATCATAATCTGTCCGTTGCCTTCCTGTCTTTTCTGTCATTCATAAACAGATTGTACCATATACTTCATGGTCCAACAACATATTAAAATTGTATTCAGTTAAATTATATACAGGCAGGTGCGCCATATGGCGAATGAAATGATAAAAGAAACAGAGCAGGTAATGGACCAGGAAATTGTCATGGCATTGTCTATTGACCGTGTCATGGGCCTTCTGCTGATTGGAGTGACCATGTTAATCATTTTTCGGGCTGTATTGATAACCAGGAAGGCTTCTCCCCTCCATCCGCAGAAGAGCCATCCCCAGAACTGCCAATAGTGATTGGGTAATGGGAACAGACAGCCATACGCCCTCTAGCTTCATGACAGGAGGCAGTCCAAGGGTCAGAAGGAAGAATAAAAGTACTGGTTCACCATAGACCAAAAGGTAGGAAAACAAGTTCTGTTTTGTTGCATAAAAGTAGGATGTGGTGGTCCTGCAAAAGGCAATAAAGAGGAAACCGGCAGTAAAAACCGGCATACTTTCAGCCACAATCGGGAATGCAGCGGAGGATGCGCCGAAAAAGCCGGAAACAGCACTCCTCAAAAGGCAGAGAATTCCCATATTGGCCAGAGCAGTAACGGCGGCAAACAAATATGCCATGTTCCGCACGGTTCTGGCCTGCTTTGGTTTTCCGATTCCAAGGTAAAAGCTCATGAGAGGCTGGCTTCCATCTCCGATTCCCTGTAAAAGCAGCTGTACGATGGCTACCACATAGGATATCACTGCATAGGCGGCCACCGCAGCCTCACCTCCATACACATATGCGCTCCGGTTAATCAGCATGATTACAATAAAGGGGGAGATTGTAAGGCCGAATGGCGATACGCCTGTACCGGCAATCCTGAGCATCTGCTTTTTCTTTAATAAAAAGTGTTCTTTCCGGATTCCTTTTATTCTGGATCCCATGAATAAAATACAAGGGACCACTGTAACCCCCTGCCCTATGACGGTGGCGGCCGCGGCGCCCGCCACACCCTTGTGGTATACAGCTACAAACAGGAAGTCCAGCAGGATGTTGGTCAAAAATCCTCCAATCATGGATCCCATGGCTGTCACTGCCCCTTCATAATTTCGAATCAGTGGTGCAAAGCCGGTTGCAAAGAGCTGAAGCAGGGAACCTCCAATCAGAATACGGATATATACCATGGCTTCTCCGTACACGCTGCCCTCTGCCCCTGACAGTCTGAGGACCGGGCCGCATAATGCAAACAGGACAGCCATAAGCAAAAGCCCTCCCAAAAACAGGGTGGTAAGAGTATTTCCCAGGCACTCTTCCTCCCTCTCCCGGTCTCCTTTTCCACGGTAAAGGGATATCCAGACAGCGCCTCCCATGCCGATACCCGTTCCCACAGCCTGGACCAGGGCAGCCAGCGGATAGGCAATATTCACGGCGGCAAGTCCAATGTCTCCTATGTTTCTCCCAATAAAAAAGCCATCCACAATCGTGTAAAGTCCTGAAAAGGCAAATGCAAGCATGGACGGAAGTACTGCTCCTATAAAACGTCTTAACATGACAAACCTCCCATTATTTGATACAATGAGAATAGTATAAACCTTAAAGCTGCTTGAAAGTCAATCTGTTTTTAATAAGGTCCCCTTTATAGAATGGAAATTGATAGGGACTTTTAATAAGGAGGAATACCTTGAAACACATCAGCCGTATAAAGGAAGTGTCAGAACTGTTCCATTTGCCGGCTTCGGCCCTGCGTTACTGGGATGACGAGGGATTGATTCGCTTTGAAAGGTCAAAGGACAACCATTACCGCTGTCCCACTTCCCAAACCATGCTGGATATATGTGATGTGATTTTTTACCGCAGCCTGTCTCTGTCCATCAAGGAGATAAAGTCCATTCCTGGCATGTGCGTAGAGGATGTGGACCACACCCTGGAGACAAACGCAAGACGGCTGGAGGACCAAATCAGGCAGATGCAGATGACGCTTGAAAAGCTTCAAACACGGCGCTCCATGGTCCAGCGCATTATGGACCTGGAGCGGACTTCGTTTCAGGTCCTGAGAGACCTTCTCCCTGCCATGAAACTGTTTTCTCCTGAGGACAGGGAATCCCTGGAGACCTATGTACAAGATCCATACCAGTCCTTCATTCTGATTAAACCACAACAAGGCCAGGAGATACAGTATGGTATCTTCCTGGCCTGCCCGGATTATGATTTGGGAAACAGTGTCATCCTGCGGGACCAGGACGCCGAATCCAGGCTGTATCTGAAGGGGCTTCTCAAGGTAAATGCCCAATCCCCGGACTGCAATAACGCAGGAGCTTTCCTGGAAGCCGCCCAGTCCATGGGATATGGCTCAGGACAACTAACAGGCCGTTATCTTCTAACTGCCTGTGACGGGTACCGCTGCGATTATTACGAAGCCTGGCTTGAGATATGGGACAATGGATAATGAGTTGTCAGCTGACAATTTTCAGATATTCCCTGGATGTGAGTATGGTCAGGTTCATGGCTGACAGCAGATTTGTGACAAACAGGACAAATATCCATATCATCCCACCAATACACCCGTACTCGTATTATCTTCGGTATCCAGATTAACGTATATTCTGGAAATGCTGTTTAGATTATGCCCCTGTTCAAAGATATACTGGTCCTGTTTTGACACGTACCTGTATAAATAGCAGGCCAGGGCACAGTTGGAGGTGCCGGTTGCGGATTCCTCATCTATGCCGTAAAGCGGGGCAAAATTTCTGCATATGGCAGTCAGACCCATCTCCTTTGCCAGGGAAAACGCATGGATGCCGATGCATTCTTTCTCACGGCTTAGTCTGGTGATGGCGGAAAAATCAGGCGTCATCCGGCCCAGAATCTCAGGGTCCGTTACCGGAAGTATAATATCTTTTAATCCTGTGGACACGATTTGCACAGGTAAGGCATCCGGGATACCGTCAGAATCAAAGCATGCCTTCACATCCCCTTTATCCAGTCTTTCATAGAACTTCGGGATATTCTGCTCCATGAATATCAGACCGCTTTTATCCACACGTATTCTCAATATACCGGATTTTGTCTCAATGGTATACTCCTGTTTTTCAAGCCGCCCTAAATGCCGCAGCACAGTAAAAGTCCCGATTGTGGCGTGACCGCACAGAGGAACTTCGCCCACAGAGGTAAAGTATTCTAATTTAAAATCAGCCAGCTCTGAATCAGCGACAAAGGCGGTCTCTGAATATCCCATCAGAAGGGCGATTTCTGTTTTTTCTGCTTCATTCAGGCGGGCCTGCTGCAATACCACACCCGCCTTGTTTCCGCCTCTGTTATCTTTGCTGAACGCACTTGCCACATAAACATCCATCATCATTCTCCTATGCGGAACATAATCCTGTTCCTAAACTCCTGCGCCTTGCCGTCATTCCAATCATGGACAGGTCTGTAATAGCCCGCAATCCTGCTGTAAACATCCGCAGCGCCATTGCATTTCGGACACCTCTCCTGTCTGCCGGGCAGATAGCCGCAGGTCTGGCAGATGGTATAAACAGGAGACAGTGTGAAACAGGGAATATGGTGTTCTGTAATCATACTGCTGAGCAGATCCCGTGCCTTTTTCCAGTCCTCCAGTTCCCGCTCCATATACACATGGAATACAGTGCCTGTGGTATAAAGAGGCTGCAGGGAATCCTGGTTTATGAGTGCACCCTGCAATGTGCCGTCATAATCCGCCGGAAGTTTGGTGCTGTTTGTATAATAGGGGGTGTCCACTTCGTGTCCGGCTGTCCGGATCCCGGAAAAACGCTCACGGTCCAGCCTGGCGAAACGGAAGGTAGCTGACTCTGCGGGCGTTGCTTCCAGGCCGTAGAGATTACCGTACTCCATCTGGTATCCAATCAGCTTTTCACGCATATGGTTCAGGACAGAGACAGCGAACTTCTTTGTCTCCTCTGATTCCAGGCCGGCCTTCAGCCACTGCGCATTGAGCCCTGCTTCATTCATGCCGATGACGCCGATGGATGAAAAGTGGTTGTCAAAATCAGTGAGGTAACAGGCCGTATAGGGATAAAGACCATTCTTTAACAGGGTGGAG
>JAETTS010000280.1 GCA_021769025.1 Enterocloster bolteae | reverse complement strand
ATATGTAGAGACCATCAAGGAGGCGGTTCGGGCGATCCGTACGGTTCGTACTTCTATGAATGTTCCGCCCAGCAAGAAGGCCAAGGTGTATGTGGTTTCTGAAAATGAGAAGCTATTGGAGATCTTTGAGCACAGCAAGGTATTTTTTGCTACTTTGGGGTATGCCAGCCAGGTAAGCTTACAGAAGGATAAGACGGGAATCGGCGAGGATGCAGTGTCAGCGGTGATTCCTCAGGCCGCCATCTATATGCCATTTGCGGAGCTGGTGGATATCTCCAAGGAGATTAAACGGCTTGAGAAGGAGGAAGAGCGGCTGGAAAAAGAGCTGGCGCGGGTCAACGGTATGCTTAAAAATGAGAAATTTGTGAGCAAGGCTCCGGCGGCAAAGATTGAGGAGGAGAAGGCCAAGAGAGAGAAGTACAGCCAGATGATGGAACAGGTGAAAGAGCGCCTGGCTCAGCTTCGATAAGAGGTTTTTGTCGTTTCCCGCGAAAAAAATGGGTTGCATAATGCGGGAGTTATATTATAATGAATAAGGTATGAAGGGTGAATTGCCCTTCAGACAGATTGCACATTTACCCCGCTGATCGTACAAAAGCGTGGTGATTGTAGGCATCCGGCCTATCGTACAGCGATTCGAAAGACCGGATGCTTAAATGGTGCAAGGGTGATGGAATCGGCTGCAAGGGCGGAGCAGAGTGTATGACAAATATCGAAGAGTATCTGGAGCGGATTCCCATGTGGGCATCCAGGAAGAATAGTTTGGACAATGTCCGTGATTTTTTGGAAGAACTTGGGAATCCGGACAGGGAGATGCGGATCCTCCATGTGGCAGGAACCAATGGGAAAGGGTCTGTATGCCAGTACCTGACTTCTGTGCTGTGTCAGGCCGGATTCCGGGTGGGAACCTTCGTTTCTCCTCACCTGGAGACGATTCGAGAGCGGTTTTTGATGGATGGAAATCCGGTGGATCAGGACGGGTTTGAGGAAGCTTTTTGGCAGGTGAGAAGCCTGGCGGACAGGATGGCCGGCAGAGGATATGCGCCGCCTACGTATTTTGAATTTTTGTTTTATATGTTTCTGGTTATGATGAAAAGGGCTACCCCGGATTTTGTGGTGTTGGAGACTGGGTTGGGGGGAAGGCTGGATGTCACCAATGTGGTGAACGTTCCCATACTTACCATATTGACCTCCATCAGTATGGATCATATGCAGTATCTGGGCGATACTCTGGAGAAGATAGCGGCGGAGAAGGCCGGGATTTTTAAGAAAAATGTGCCGGTGATTTATGATGATTCCTGTTTGGAGGGCAGGGGGATTATTGAAAAGAGGGCAGAGGCGTTGGGATGCCCCAGGTTTCCGATAGGTTCTAAGGATTATGTATTTGTCCGACGAGAAGAAGAAAAAACCCTGATTCAGATGGACACCGGAATCTGGGGCCGGCTTTTGATTGGGATTCCTTCCCAGGCAGAGTATCAGATGATGAATGCGGCAGTGGCGGTTCGGGCGCTGGATGTGCTGGTGCAGGAGTTGTGGCGGAAGGACAGCGGCGGTCTGGAGACGCAGGGGGAGCCTGAAGTGTTGGGACAACAAAAACAGTGGCGGAAGAACAGTGGCGGTCTGGAGACGCAGAAGGAACCTGAAGTGCTGGTGCAGAAGTTTTGCCGGAGGGCCAGCTTTGTTCAGG
Source organism: Enterocloster bolteae (assembly GCA_021769025.1). Next base: position 2,616 of record JAETTS010000280.1, on the reverse strand, counting down.
AGACATCAGACGGACTGACGAAGGATGACTGGACTGGAAAGAGTGACAGTAGCCGGAAGGAATTGGAGGATCTTCTTGAAGCGTGGATAAAGGATGGTGGAGCCGGGATCATCCAGGGGATTCAGAGAAGCTATTGGCCAGGGCGTATGGAACAGGTTCTGGAGGGTGTGTATCTGGATGGAGCCCACAATGTGGGGGGTGTGGAGGCCTTAAACCGTACCATAAGGAGAATGCAGGAGGAGACGAAGAAACCAGTGTCCATAATGTTTGGAGCTGTATCGGATAAGGATCACAGGCAGATGATCCGAAGGTTGTGTGACAGGATTTCTATTGCCCAGGTGACCATCGCCCATATGGATACAAAGCGAAGTGCCGGATGCAGGGAACTGGAAGAGGAGTTTAAGCAGATAATCAACTGCCCTATCAAGGTATTTCCAGAGGTGGGACAGGCTTGGGAATATTTTTTGAGAACCAGGAAAGACAGCCTGGCCTTCTGTGCAGGCTCCCTGTATCTGGTTGGGGAGGTTAAGGGGTTTCTTGGAAAAAGCAGAGCCCCCGGGTTTGTTGAGGCTGTTGGGTTTAAAGGAGGAACAGACAGATGATCGATTTTGAAGAGGAACTGAAGCGGTTTAAGCCTAGCCTGGAGATTGAGGAGGCGGAAGATGCCATTGTAAAAAGCGATCTGACGGATATGACGGACATCATGATGGAACTGATTAAAGAAAGAAGAGAGTAACTGGCACTGAGACATATGGCAATAGAAAAGAGTAAACTATGGATTACGCAAAGCAATGCCGTCTGATTTCCAACAGCTTCTACAATATCGGCCTGGAGAAGGCCAATATTCGTGATTTAAGCGGGGCGGCAGATTGTCTGAAGAAGAGTATTCATTTTAATAAATACCACATAGAGGCAAGGAACCTTCTTGGACTTGTCTACTATGAGATTGGAGAGACAGCGGAAGCGCTGGTACAGTGGGTTATCAGCAGTAATCTGCAGCCGGAGAAGAACCGGGCGGTTCATTATCTTCATGAGATACAGGGAAGGCCGGGCCGGCTGGAGGCAGAAGGTGTTAACATTAAAAAATATAACCAGGCGCTGGCCTATGCTCAGGGGGGAAGCGATGATCTGGCAATCCTGCAGTTAAGCAGGGTAGTGGAGCATAATCCTCATTTTGTGAAGGCCCATATGGTGTTGGCGCTTCTGTATATGAGCCACAGTGATTATACCAAGGCAGGGAAGTCCCTGTACAAAGTACTTCAGATTGATAAAAATAACCCGAAAGCCCTGTGGTACATGTCTATTGTCAAAGCCAACACTGGCAGGGCAGAGGTGGAGCACAGAAAGCTTACGAAAGCATTTTCTCACAGGCAGATGCAGGATGATGATGTGATCATGCCGCCTACCTATAAGGAAAATACAGGATGGCAGACCATTATCAATATGATTGTTGGGTTGGTTATGGGGGCGGTGGCGGTATTCTTCCTGGTGATGCCTACGATGCAGCAGTCCCTCAATCAGGCACACAATCAGGAACTTGCTGCTGTACTGGAACAGGTGAACCAGAAAAATCAGGAGTTGGATGGAGTTCGCCTTCAGATGGAGCAGCTGGAAGAGGAAATGGGACAAGCCCAGGCCCAGCTTCAGACCATTGACGGGGCCAATCAGGGGATTTTAAGCCAGTATCAGGGGTTGGTACAGATCCTTCAGGCCTATCGGACAGAGAATACTACAGAGGCAGTGAAATTGTACTCCAACCTGGATCTGGGAGTGATCGAGGATGCAGGGATGCAGGAGATTATCGCTCAGATCCGTCAGGATATGGAAACCAATGGCTATCAGGTTTTGGCAGAGTTGGGCAACCAGGCCAGAGATGCCGGCAACGCAGGTGAGGCTTTGGAATATTACCAGAAAAGCCTGAACCTTCACGGGGATAACCCCCAGGTGATGTATGATATGGCTATGGTGTATCAGTCTGCGGGAGATGAGGAGCATGCCAGAGAACTGTGGGGGCAAGTGATCATGAACTATCCCAACACGGATCTGGCAACACAGGCAAAGACGGCCAGAGGGTATTGATGTTACCAGAAGGAAAAGATGGTCAAGAGACGGTAATCGGCAGTACGAAAAGAGACGATTGGAGGAAGGGATGTCAGTTGTACAGCAGGGACAGCTGGTGGGCTGGATGTCAGTTGTACAGGCTGAGATTGCCGGAGATTTAGAAGGTACCATTGAGACGATAAAGATTTGGAAAGACACTACAAGAGGAATGGATTTTGTAGTGTCTTTTTTTGTTGGGAGCGGATGCTTGAGAAATGTATCGTCTCTTTTTGGCAGAACAAATATTTCAGAAGATATGATCAGAGATTTCAGTTATCATTGAAGATTCATAAATAGTTACACAAATAATGGAAGGACAGAAAGGAGAGAATCCTATATGGCGGAGACATTTTTTACGTATGAGGCAAAGGGGCAGGTGTTGGTGATCCATCTGCCGAAGGAACTGGATCATCACAATTGCAGGGATCTTTTGCGTGTGACAGACATGTTGCTTTCAGAGAATTATGTGGCCAGGCTGGTGTTTGACTTTGGCAGGACTGCATTTATGGATTCTTC
>JAETTS010000279.1 GCA_021769025.1 Enterocloster bolteae | reverse complement strand
GGACCGGCTGTGTTCCTGGCTTCCGATGCATCCGATTTTGTAAACGGACAGATTCTGTATGTAGACGGCGGCATTCAGGCATATATTGGAAAGCAGCCTTCATAAAGAAGACAGAGAAGTAAGATCACATAGAAAGCCGTTGAAAAGATAGAATAAAAGCGTTTTAGACGCTGCCCCCCAAGGTTGGTAGAATACAAAAGGTTCTAAATTGTATGAATCCACTCTGGTTGGGGCAGCGTTTTTATTGTATTTTCCAAAATCTTCGTGTATACTGTCCACGTAAGCAATGAGCAGTGAGGAATACAAAGCAGCCACCAAACGAAAGGAAACAAAAACCCATGGACATTATAGAGGAGATACGCAAGCGAAAAGTCTTTTTTGACGGCGGAATGGGAAGCCTTCTCCAGGCCAGAGGCCTAAAGCCTGGAGAGTTGCCTGAAACCTGGAACATCCTTCATCCGGAAATACTCACAGAGATTCACAAAGAATACCTGCAGGCCGGATGCGATATCATAACCACCAACACCTTCGGAGCCAACCGACTAAAATACAAAGACCAAGGCCCTATGTCCCTGGAAGCCATTATAAAGGCAGCAGTAGAAAATGCGAAAAAAGCTGTGGAAGAAGCGGGACGCGGATGGATCGCACTGGATATAGGCCCCACAGGGAAGCTTCTGAAGCCATTAGGCGATCTGGCCTTTGAAGATGCCTGCCAGCTATATGGCCAAATTGTAACAATCGGAGCAAAAGCAGGAGCAGACTTGATCCTTGTAGAGACCATGAGCGACAGCTACGAGGCCAAGGCAGCAGTGCTGGCAGCCAAGGAAAATTGCAGCCTGCCAGTATTTGCCACCATGATCTTTGACAGCAAAGGCAAGCTTCTCACAGGAGGAAACGCTGCTTCCACGGTGGCCCTTTTGGAGGGGCTTGGCGTAGATGCACTGGGGATTAACTGCGGTCTGGGACCAGTACAGATGAAACAGATCTTGCCTCATATCCTTTCAGCCGCCTCTGTCCCTGTAATCGTGAATCCCAACGCAGGGCTGCCAAGAAGCGAAGAAGGAAAGACGGTATACGACATCGATGCAGAAGAATTTGCTTCCGTTATGGAAGAGATCGCCGACCTGGGTGCCAATCTCTTAGGCGGATGCTGCGGCACCACGCCACACCATATTGAGTTGACGGTAAAACGGTGTCGGGACAAGGCCCAGGTTCTGCCAGAAGACAAGAACCACACCGTAGTCTCCTCCTATGCCCAGGCAGTGGTCATTGACCGCAGCCCGGTACTCATCGGAGAGCGGATCAATCCTACAGGGAAATCAAAATTTAAGCAGGCCTTAAGAGACCACAATCTGGAGTACATTTTACAGGAAGGCGTAACCCAGCAGGAGCATGGGGCCCATGTGCTGGATGTAAATGTGGGATTGCCGGAGATAGATGAGCCGTCCATGATGGAGGAAACCGTACGGGAATTACAGAGTATCATCGATCTGCCTCTTCAGATCGATACCTCCAACATTGAAGCAATGGAACGGGCTATGCGGATTTACAATGGAAAACCTCTAATCAATTCCGTAAATGGAAAACAGGAATCCATGGAAGCAGTTTTTCCCCTGGTAAAAAAGTACGGAGGCGTAGTGGTGGCCCTGGCGCTTGATGACAACGGAATACCTGACACAGCCCAGGGGCGGATTGAGATAGCCAGAAGGATCTATGCAAAGGCAGCAGAATATGGGATTAAACCAAAGGATATCCTGATCGATGCCCTGTGCCTTACCGTAAGCTCAGACAGCAAAGGGGCGTTGACTACTCTGGAAACTTTGCGGAGAGTGAGAGATGAGCTTCAGGGGAAGACCATTCTGGGAGTATCCAACATTTCGTTTGGACTGCCTAATCGGGAGATCATCAATGCCGCTTTTTTCACAATGGCCATGGAAAATGGGCTGAATGCGGCAATCATAAACCCTAATTCCGAAGCGATGATGAGAGCCTACTACAGTTTCCGGGTTCTGTCTGATATGGACAGCCAGTGTGAAGATTACATCAACCGGTATGGCGTGCAGATGGCTTCCTGTGATGGCAGAGGCAGCAGTCCCCAATGCAGGGGCGGCATCGATCCCAGTAGCAGCCCGCAATTTTGTGGCGATTCCGATCCCAGTAGCAGCCCCAAATTCCGTGACAGTTCCGGCACCGGCACACTTCTATCTGCCAGTATCATAAAAGGGCTGAAAGAACGGGCAGCTGCCGAAGTAAAAGAGTTGTTAAATCAGAGAAATGCCCTGGATATTATCAATCAGGAAATGATTCCGGCCTTGGATTATGTTGGAAAAGGATTTGAGAGAGGAACCCTATTTCTCCCTCAGCTTCTTATGAGCGCCGAGGCAGCCAAGGCCGCCTTTGAGATTATCAAGGATCAGATGGCAGCCACAGGGCAGACCAGGGAAAAGAAGGGAACGATTATTCTGGCTACAGTAAAGGGGGATATTCATGATATCGGAAAAAACATTGTAAAGGTTCTTTTAGAAAACTACAGCTTTGATGTGCTGGATTTAGGGAAAGATGTTCCACCCAAACAGATTGTAGACGCAGCTGTGGAGCGCCGCATTTCCTTGGTTGGATTAAGCGCCCTGATGACCACCACAGTGCCCAGCATGGAAGAGACCATTCGTCAGCTTCGAGAGAAGGCACCATGGGTAAAGGTCATGGTAGGAGGAGCCGTGCTGACAGAAGAATATGCCCGTACGATCGGGGCAGATTGCTACTGTAAAGATGCCATGGCATCAGTGAACTATGCACAGGAAGTGATCGGATAGAATCGGATAGCGCGGTTAGTTCCCTTTGTAGGCCTCCTGAAGCATGCGTATTTCTTTTGCATAACCATCCAATTCATTGGGGGTTTCCAGATAAAACGGAAGTTCCTTAAGTGCCGGGTGATTGATCACCCGTATGAGGGCTTCCTTGCCGATACAGCCCTCGCCGATCTTTGCATGGCGGTCTTTGTGGGAACCCAGGGGATTCATGCTGTCATTGAGATGAATAGCCTTTAAGCGATTCAACCCGATGACACGGTCAAACTGGTTGAGAACCTCATCCAGATGGTCTACAATATCATATCCCCCATCCCACACATGGCAAGTGTCCAGGCAAACCCCCATATGGTCTGAAAGGGTGACCCTATCCAGAATTTCCCTAAGCTCCTGGAAGGTTCTTCCCACCTCGCTGCCTTTTCCAGACATGGTTTCCAGAAGCACCGTGGTGTGTTGCTCTGGCTTTAAGATCTCATTGAGCAACTGGGAAATATAGGAGATTCCCACCTCCTCCCCTTGCCCTACATGACTGCCTGGATGAAAATTGTAGCAGTTGCCAGGAGTGCACTCCAGGCGTTCCAAATCATCAATCATGGTGAGACGGGCAAATTCCCGCACAGAAGGCTCGGCAGAACAGGCGTTTAATGTATAGGGCGCATGGGCCAGAATGCGGCTGATGCTGTGTTCCCGCGCAAAGTCCAGATAGGAGGCGATGTCCTCTTTGTCCAGGGCCTTGGCCTTGGAGCCTCTGGGATTTCTGGTAAAAAACTGGAAGGTGTTGGCATTGATCTTTACAGCATTCTTCCCCATAGAAAGGTAGCCTTTGGAAGAAGACAGATGGCATCCGATTATAAGCATGGAATATACTCCTTTTCATTGTTATAGGTGATATAGGGAATATAAACGATAACTGGGGAAATGTAAAGAGGTATGTGTGAGGTTCTTTCCAAAAGATTATGTCTATGTGAAACATGAAACGAGTGAGGGATTGCAGGGAAAGAATGCTGCAGGGAGAAGTGCTCTAAGGCAAATTAAATGGTTATTTTGCTTTCCATATCCGGCGCTCAAAATTCAAATGTATAATAACCGATTAGCCACATAAAAGTCACAAAACACCATTTGCCCTTGTAAAACAAATAATGTTATATTAATGAATTGTTAATGTTTTACCACTGTTTTTCCAGAGAAGAATATGGTATATTTTATGTCTGGTGACAGATGTAATGTATGCAGAAGATAGCCGGCAAGGAAGCACAATACATATGCTGTTAGAGTATGAACAGAAGCTTCTTGAATTAGGGTAAGAAGAATAGGATAACGAGGGTAACAGATATGGAATATGGACAGGATGAAGTAGAAAGAATGCGTGCCAGAAGGCAGAGAAACCGCCGGCCGCCGTCTAAAAATAACAGCCAAAAAGAACTGGAGATCATTGAGTTTGAGGATCTGGAGAAACGGAGGCCTTCCCGTGGAGAGATTGACTGCAGTATGGGGCGG
>JAETTS010000278.1 GCA_021769025.1 Enterocloster bolteae | reverse complement strand
ATCTTCCCTTTACCCTTCTCCAACACTTGGTAACCTTCTGATGCCGGATGAACTTGTAAAATAACCGGGGACTCAACTCCTCCTCACGCAATGCTCTGTACTGAATCATCCTCATTCCCCTTGTATAATCGGCAGACGCCGCACCATGACCAGTGCCGGCCAAGTGGTCAGAACACCTTCTGCCTCTGAGAAGGCATCCTATCCCTTACTCTTCTATGTGAAATCCAGCAAGAGCCTGTGCGAACGCATTGTTTAAAGGTTTATCTGCCTCTTCTCTCTGCTGGCTCATGTATCTGGCCACATCCTTTTTCGACACACCTGCCCCTTCCTTCTTCCTCCGTTCCTGAAACGCCTTCAACTTCTCTTTATATCCGCACTTGCACACAAAAATCTGCCCGTCGTCCTTTCCTTTTAACTCCATCTTCTTGTGGCACACCGGGCATCTGGCATTGGAGGTACGGGAAACCGTCTCTCTGTGTCCGCATTCCCGGTCCTGGCACACCAGCATCTCACTGTTCTTTCCCTTTACTAAAAGCATCCGTTTTCCGCAGTTTGGGCACTTCTTGTTGGTTATGTTGTCATGACGGAAGCTGCCCTCTCCTTCCTTGATCTGACGGATCAAATCTTTTGAATATCCCCGGATATCCTTCATAAACACACTTCGTTTTAAGTCCCCTTTGGCAATCTTTGACAGCTTCATCTCCCAATCCGCCGTCAGTTCCGGCTTTCGCAGATCTTCCGGCACCAGTTCCAAAAGCTGCCTGGCTTTGGATGTCAGGCAGATATCTTTTCCCCTTTTTTCCAGGAGAAAACTGGAAAATAATTTCTCAATGATATCCGCCCTGGTTGCCACCGTCCCCAGTCCCCCAGTCTCCCCAAGGGTTTTCGCCATAGCATGATCCTTAGACTCCATATAGGCAGCAGGATTTTCCATAGCGGAAAGCAAAGTCGCCTCATTGAAGGGAGCCGGCGGCTTGGTCTTCCCCTCTGTCACAGCCAATGACACCCCATCCAGAACATCGCCTTTTTTCAGCTGCAAAAGCTTTTCTCCCGCCCCAGTCTCCAACTGCCTTCCGGTTCCGGTTTTCCACTGTCCGTTTTCTGCCCCTTCCTGGCTGTCATCCATCTCCTCATCCCAGGCATCCACAAGGGAACAAAGAGAAGTTCTGCCTTCGCTGCCTGCATCATACACTGTTTTCCATCCCATGGAAGTGGTAACCGTTTTGTGGGCTGTGAAGTCCTCTCCTCCCAAGTCCACCGTAAGGGTGATCTGCTCATACTCATACGGCGGCTCCAGAACCGCCAGGAACCTGCGCACCACCAGATCATAGATTCTTCTCTCATCGACTGTCATATGATCCAACTGGACAAACTGTTCCGTTGGAATGATGGCATGGTGATCGGAGACCTTCTTGTTGTCCACGAAAAAAAGATTCTGAGGCAAGGCTTTTCCAGCCAGACTCCCGGCCTGCTTCTTGTACGGCCCTACTCCGCAGGCACGGAGCCGCTCTTTCAGGGTAGGAACCAGATCAGAGCTTAGATATCTGGAGTCCGTCCTTGGATAGGTCAGTACCTTGTGATTTTCATAAAGCCGCTGCATCATGTTTAAGGTCTCTTTGGCAGAGTAGTCATATCGTCTGCTGGCATCTCGCTGCAGCTCTGTCAGGTCATAGAGAAGGGGCGGCAAGGTCTTCTTCGAGGTTCTTTTTATCTGGGACACAACCGCCTTCTGGCCCTTTAGATGCTTTGCCAGATTCTCCATCCTGGCTTTATCAAAGGACTGGCTATTGTTGTTTTTATCCCTCCATATCAGGGTGATTCCTTCCACAGAAAGCTTCAAGCCATAGTAAGGCCTGGGAACAAACTGGCGGATCTGCTCTTCCCGCTTGGCGATCATGGCCAAAGTGGGGGTCTGAACGCGGCCGCATGACAGCTGGGCATTGTATTTGCAGGTTAAGGCTCTGGTAGCGTTGATTCCTACCATCCAGTCTGCCTCCGCCCTGCACATAGCGGCATCATAAAGGGGCTCATACTCCCTTCCGTCCTTCAGATGGGCAAATCCCTCCCGAATCGCCTTATCTGTCACCGAAGAGATCCATAGCCGTTTAAACGGCTTCTGGCATCCGGCTTTCTGAAGAATCAGCCGCGCTACCAACTCTCCCTCCCGTCCTGCGTCTGTCGCAATGATAATCTCTCCCACATCCTTCCGATGGATCTGGGCCTTTACCGCCTGATACTGCTTTCCTGTCTGTTTGATGACTTCCAGCTTAAACACCTCTGGAAGCATAGGCAGATCCTCCATCTTCCATTCCTTATAGTTCTTGTCATAATCTTCCGGATCTGCCAGAGTCACCAGATGCCCTAACCCCCAGGTAACAATATGCTTCTCCCCTTCTATGGCTCCGTTTATCTGCCTTGTACAATGAAGCACACGGGCGATGTCCCTTGCCACAGACGGCTTTTCCGCAATGACCAGTGATTTGATGGTTCTCTCCCTCCTTCTTTCATACTCTGGAAGTCTCTTTGTACCTGATTTTGCAAGAGAGATTCCAAACGTACTTTCATACCTTTCCTTCTCATATCAACTCAAACTTCCGAAAAAGCGCCCACAGATACGGCGCTCCAAATACTCCCAGCTTTTTGGGGCCTGTGATCATCTCCGGGTTTTCCTGCACCTTTTTATACGCCGCATCAAAGGTGCTTCTTGTGATCGATTTACTCCTCCGGCTGATAAACATTTCCCCTCCCTTAATGGTATAACTGAAGGGAAGGCCCTTTGCCGTAAAAAACTCCTCATTCTGGTGATGAGTGAACATCTCCCAGACTTCCTCATTGGTATATGAAGTCATATAACTTCTCCTTTAACAATAAAATAGTGATCCTATGCTCTTTTCAATGTGCTTCTCTTTTATTTTAACACCGTAATGTCCGATCCGATCTCCACACTGCCCACTGGATTCTGCCTCACATCCAGATAGCGCAGGCTTTCCGCCTGGTTTAATGGCGATAAATCCGTCACATAGTTGTTGTTCAGTCCCAGATGGGTCAGATTTTTTAAAGATGCAGCAAACTGGATGCCTGTCAGTTGGTTTCCGTCCAAATACAACTGCTCCAGATTCGGATAATGGGTAAGAAAATCTGTATGCTCATCCATGGTTACATCATCATACCAGAGATCCGTTATCCCATTGGAACTTTGCACATAGAAATTCTCTTTCAGGCTGGCATCCTTGATCTCCAATACCCGCAACGAAGCATTGTCCTGAAGTTTCCCAAAGTCAATCTCGAACATACAGTTGTTCAGATACAGTTCCTCCAGCCCTGGATGATTAAGAACATTGGAAATATCTCCCAGAATCTCCATATTATTCTGAAAACTTCCCCAGTTGTCATCGGAATGCCTTCCGGAGAAATCCAGACACTTAAGGCTTGTCATTCCGTCAATAAAGTTTACATTTTTTAAGGGAACCCCATAGGTCCACACAGAATAGCAAGAAAATTTTTCCACACCAGTAAGTCCGGATAGGGATTTAATCTCGTCGATGTTGCACCCGTGAATGGACAGTTCCTTCAGATTCCCCATATTGCGAAATCCTGCCACAGACATAAACCCGCTTACATCCAGAGAAACCAGATTCCCCAGGGAAGACAGATCCGGGTCATCCTGAGAGGTAGATTTATCCAGGGTTAAAGACTTTAGGTTGGTCAGGCTTCCGATAGGGCTGTAATCCCGAACCGAATCGTTGTCAATCAGGCTTAGGGACTCCAGCTGAGCCAACTCTGCCAAAGGTTCCACCCCTATAGCCTCGCTGTCCTCGATGGACAATTCTCTTAAATTTGCCAATGGCTTTAAAAAGCTGAACTCCCGGATAAATTCCGATTCCAGATGGAGCTTTTCCAGTCCTGTAAGTACAGACAATCCAGAATAATCTGTCAGGGTATTGGAATTACCAGAGGAGAATGGATCCGGATTATCATCTTCCATGATAGACAGGGATTTTAGCGACTTTAAGGGGGTTAGCTGGCGTATGTCAGGCGCATACACGTCTTCCAGAGTCAGAATCTCCAGATTTGTAAAGGCCGCCAGCCCCTCCAGAGATTCCACCCGATCCAGATAAAGTTCTACAAGCTGCTCTGGCTCCACGCTCTCCACAATCTCCGAGATCTCAATTCCAGAACAGCAAAGTCCCTTTAGATTCTCAAGAGCCCCAAATGTTCCTGGGCCAGGCCAGTTATAGCTTACATCCACCTTCACAAGTCCTGGAAACCGTGCCAGATCCTCCGGCTTCCAATCTGCTGCCGCCAGCTTCAA
>JAETTS010000277.1 GCA_021769025.1 Enterocloster bolteae | reverse complement strand
GGAGGCGGCAAGGATCGACGGAGCTGGGGAGATTCATATTTTCCGTAAGATCTATCTTCCAGTATCCCTTCCAGGGCTGGCTACGGTATTTTTTATGGAATATGTGGCAAAATGGAATTCCATTATGCTTCCGGCCACTTTGGTGACGGAGCAGAAGCTTTATACGCTGCCGTTGATGCTGAAAGCAATGATCCTGACCGATGCATCTACCTCAGGAACGTCCTTTGCACCAGATAATGCGGTTATGGCGGCAATCATTATTTCTACGGTTCCTTTGCTTTTAATCTATATTTTTGCACAGCAGTACTTGTTGGAAGGAATGAACCTTGGAGCTGAGAAAGGATAGGCACAGATGGACAAAAAGGAAATCCGGTTTGAGCGGTTTGTAAAAAAGGAAGAGGAAGGAACCTATTTCCCCATTGAATTTCAGGTTCCGGATCATGTGGAAACATTGGAGTTGTCCTATGCATATACCAGGTTTGAGCAGAAAGAGAAGGAGTGTGGGGAGACAGTAAAAAGGGAGATCAATATTGTGGATCTGGCAGTCTGCGGTGCGGGGGGATGTTACATCGGTTCTTCTGGCTCAGACCGAAACCATATATCCATAGGCCCTTATGGAAGTTCCCAGGGCTTTGCCCCTTCTCCCATTGAGCCTGGGACGTGGAGCGTTATCCTTGGGGCATACAAGATTGCAGAAGAAGGGTGCCGGGTAGAGTACCAGGTGGTTTTCCATGAGAAGAAGCGCAAATTGTACAAGGGGGATACCCATCTTCACACCATTGGTTCCGACGGAAACTGTAGTCTTGAAGAACTGGAATTGATTGCCAGGAAAGAGGATTTGGATTATCTTGTGATTACAGATCACAATAATTATGCCCAGAATCAGCAGCTTCCCTGTATAGAGGGCCTGACTATGATTCCAGGGTGTGAGTGGACCCACTATAAGGGGCATGCGGGGATGCTGGGAGTAAAACGGCCATTTGAGAATCCGTTCTGTGTCAATACCAGAGCCCAGATGGAAGAGAAGATCGAGGGGGCCAGAAAGCGGGGAGCAAAAGTGGTGCTGAACCATCCGTTCTGCCCTAACTGCGGCTGGAGATGGGGCATGGAGGAGACGGAGTATGATCTGATTGAGGTTTGGAATGGGGCAACTCCTCCGGTAATCAACCGGAAATGCCTGGACTGGTGGGATGACAAGCTGAAGGAGGGGAAGCGGATTCCCATCATCGGAGGAAGTGATTTCCACAGACTGGGATATGGGCGGATGCCGGCTTCTCCCTGTACATGCCTGTATGCCTGGTCCCGGACAGAAGCGGATCTGATGGAGGCAATGGCGGCAGGACATGGGTTTGTGGTGTACGGGCCGGAAGGCCCCATGGCTTATGGGGAGGCTGGCGGCAAGATTTTTGGAGATGTGATCTCTCCTGAGGAAGAGATGGAATTTCGCTTTTGGAATGTGCGGGAAGGGGATCAGATTTTCTTGATATCCGATAAAGGCAGCGAGTGTTTTGCCATCGGAAAAGATGTGACAGAATTCCGGTGCAGCCGCAAGGGGGAAGGGCTCAAGTATATGAGGGTCCAGATAACGAGAGCCATGGTTCCCACCGGTGAGATGCCGGCACTACTTTCAAATCCATTTTATATACACCGATAACAGGGGGAAGACAACGTGATAAAAAAGGTTATTCTGGTTTTTAAAACCCACTTTGACATCGGGTTCACGGACCTTTCTAAAAATGTGATCGACAATTATTCTACTGGCATGCTGGATCAGGTGTTGGAGACCTGTGAAGGCACGGCGGATATGGGGCCTCGCAGATATATATGGACCATGCCTTCCTGGCCGCTTAAGCAGATGCTGGTACACTGCAGTGAAGAACGGAAAGTACGGCTGGAGAAACTGATTGAAAGCGGGCAGATCGTCTGGCATGCTCTCCCGTATACCTCCCATTTTGACTTCTGCGGACGGGATGAGTACCGGTATGGATTTTCGTATGCCAGAGAACTGTCCGATACATACGGAAAGCCCTTCCCCATCAGCGCAAAAATGACAGATGTGCCAGGGCACGGAAGAGGGATTGTGCCGCTTCTGGCGGAGCAGGGGGTTAAATTTCTGCACTTGGGATGCAATGAATTCATCCGGCCGCCTAAGGTGCCGGGGCTGTTCTTCTGGGAGGGGCCGGATGGTAGCCGGGTGCTGACCATGTACAATAAGGGATATGGCTCTCAGGAAACTGCCCCGGAAGACTGGCCCTATTCTGTGTGGATGGCTCTGATGCATACCCACGATAACTGCGGTCCTCAGTCGGCCAATGCCATAAGAGAAATGGCCGCCCGGATTCAGGCGCGGTATCCTGAGGCAGAGGTTGTGTGTGGAACCATGGATGATTTCTACCGTGAGTTGGAGAAAGAAGATCTTTCGGCAGTGCCTGTAATCCGGAAGGATCTGGCAGATACCTGGATACATGGCGTAGGAACTTATCCTGGAGAAGTAAAGAAGATTCGGACGGTGAGAAGAAGGCTGAAACAACTGAAAAAAAGGTTTGAGCAGGAAGAGGGCCGGATGACTGAGGCGGACAGAGAAAGGGCCAAAGCATTGATGGATGAATGCCAGGATCAGATGATGATCTTTGGGGAGCATACCTGGGGAATCGATGTGAAGACCTGGCTGAAGGCTCCGCGGGTGTATCAGGAGCCGCTCTTTCAGGCAGAAAGGGAGAAGCCGGATTATAGAAAGCTGGAAGAATCCTGGCAGGAACAGTCTGATCGTGCCGGGAGAGCCTGGAAGGCCTGTCGGGAACTGGAAGAAATGCTGCCTTTGGCGGGAAACTTAAGCCAGTGCCAGGAGGAAGTGCCGGAGCAATTAACGCAACAGGAAAATGGCGTTATAGAGAATGCCTATTACCGGATTGTGCTGGATGAGCAAGCCGGCCATATTGGGGAGATCTATAACAAGGCCGCCGGCCAGACGATACTCAAAGGAAGAAAAGGCCGTCCGGCTGTTACTTATCGATACGACAGATACGGTACAAAAGATTTGACAAAATATTTAAGAAAGGCTGCGCGCCGCTATTTTGATTGGGGGATTCTGGACAACGGAAAAGACTCCTATCCGGAATGCGCCCATATCACCAGTTATCCCAAACTGCAGCGGTACGAGTTGAAGGGGAAATGGCTGAATCTGTATTTCCATAATGAGAGGGATGAAGAGACTTTTGGAAATGCAGAGACGGTTATCTTAAGCCTGGGATTTGCCAGGGAACAGGTGGAGATTTCTCTTGCCTTAAAAGGAAAAAAGGCTTCTCCTTATACAGAAAGCGGCTCTCTGGTTCTGGAACTGCCCATGAAAGATCCAAGATACGGAGTCAACAAAAACGGATACGTGCTGAATCCGGAGACGGACATAGTGGACTGGGGGAATCATGCCTTATACTGTCTGGAACATTTTGTGACAGCAGAGGAGGGGGAACAAGCCCTTTGCGTGGCAGCCTTAGATACGCCTTTGCTGGGAATCGGAGAAACCGGGATATACAAGTTCCGGAAGAAATACAAGAAGAAGTCTCCGTCATTGTACTTCAATCTTTTCAACAACATGTGGGGAACCAATTTCCCACAGTGGATCGAAGGAGACGTTTCCTACCGTTTTGTCCTGTTGGGCACAGGAAGAAAGCCGGATAAAGAACTTGGGAAGATGGTGGAAGAGAAGGCGTGGGAAGCAGAGATGTCTGCATTCATCACCGAAATATGAAACCAGATAAGGACAAAACTCAAAAATATATTCAACTTTACTTGCCGAAAGAAGACATCTTTACCAAAATAGCTTTTTCGGGATGCCCACAGGGATAACGAGCATCGGATTGTACCAGCCGCAATCCGAATTGTAAAGTCTTTTAAGAAAGAGATAGAAGGATGCTCCTTGAAATGTTATAATGCTTGTGTTGTCTAACCTACACCCGGCAACGGGAGGAGGTGCTTACATGGAGTTATTCTTCACATTTCTTGTGACTGTCGCAGCAGGTGTGGTTTGCCACCTCATCAGCAAATGGCTAGACAGGCACGACAAAGGCAACAACTAGTCTAGTGGGTGCTTTGCCACTGTAAAAAGAAAAGAAGAATCCCTCGACTGTACGCCATTACGGTCGAGGGATTCGTTCTTTGCCTACATGGATTTCTCCACATTTCTTTGCCTAACGGCATTATAGCATATGCAGATTTTAATTGCAAGATACATTTCTTTTTCACAGAACAAAAATTTTATCCTTATCTGGTATCAATCAAGGATATGCGTTTGGGAAGACATTTCAAACAGGTTAGC
>JAETTS010000276.1 GCA_021769025.1 Enterocloster bolteae | reverse complement strand
CTTCCCGCTTTCCTCTTCCTGTTCTCCGCCATCTCTTCCTGTTCTCCGCCATCTCTTCCTGTTTTCCTCTCTTTCCAAAACTGCCACAAGCCATCTGTCTCCCCATCCACTGACCTGCACTGCCTTGCCTAACTTTCTATTCTCCCCGCAATCGCCTGATACGCTCTGTAGCGCCAGAACGACATATTTCCCTTGCAAAATTTCCCTATTCCTGTATAATCAAAAAATACACAGCAAGCCAAATCTAATATAGTAACACACTGGTGTTTTAACCTGGCTATATTCAGTCAAGACACCAGTTATCCCCTTTCATATACTCTATGAATCTCTTGTGCCTGAATTCGTGAATAAATTTTATAAGATGATTATAAAGCAGGCATCGAAGCAATTCTAAGAGTATCCATTCATCATAAGGAGGCTTTTATGAACCCGAAATCCCTTTTCCCAGTCACCACCCCAGACACAACTCCAATCATTGCCCCCAAAATTGACCAGACCGTCTACACCGGACGGCCGCAGGACGCCTCCGCCCGACTTCCCAAGGAAGTCCGCACCTATGATCTCCTGGACAAACTCCAGATCTCCTATGAGCGGCTTGACCACGAAGCCATCTTCACAATCGAAGGATGCCAGCAGATCGACCGGCTTCTGCAGATCGAAATCTGCAAGAATCTTTTTCTCTGCAACACCCAGAGAACCAAATTTTATCTTCTGATGATGCCTGGATGGAAAAAATTCAAAACCGGAGAGATCTCCCGCCAGGTCGGCAGTTCCCGCCTTTCCTTTGCTGAGCCAGAATATATGGAACGGTTCCTTGACATAACACCTGGCTCCGTAAGCGTTCTCGGTCTTATGAACGACAAAGAAAACCAAGTTCAACTACTGATAGACAGAGAGGTCCTATCCGGCCATGAATTCATCGGATGCCATCCATGTATCAATACTTCCAGCCTGAAAATCCGAACCAGGGATCTTTTAGAAATCTTTCTTCCATACATAAATCATTCATATACATTGATCTCCTGATGCAATCCTGCACCTTACAGCGGCGCTTTGGCAAAAGTGTCACTGTGTACTGCTCCAATTCTCTTATCCGATTCTGAACAGGAAAGTCCGAATGCCCGCCCTGCGGAACCATCCGGACTTTCTCCATCATCATCTCCCTGTTACACTGGCCTTGTAACCGCCTTCAGCCATTCACATTCCTCCCCTGTCAGATAAGGAGAAATCTTCTCATACACTTGCCTATGATATTCATTCAAATACTGGATATCCCGTTCCTCCATCAGCGTCACATCCAAGGCATCCAGGTCAATGGGGACAAAAGTTAGAAACTCAAACTCCATAAACTGGCCATACTGGTTTTTTTCCCCTTTTTTGGATACAATCAGATTCTCCGTGCGGATCCCGTGGCTTCCTTCTATATACAGTCCCGGCTCATCAGAACAGATCATACCTTCCTCAATTACCGCGCTGTCCATACGCTCTGGCACCATCTTATACCGGATCCCATTGGGCCGCTCATGGACATTTAAGAGATATCCCACTCCATGTCCTGTACCGTGATCATAGTTTAGCCCTCGCTCCCACAGAGGCTGCCTTGCGATATAATCAAGAGAAAGCCCTCTGCATCCATAGAGGAATTTGGCGTGCCCCAACCGCAGCATGCTTATGGCAACCAAAGTAAAATGTTCCCGCTCTTTTTCCGTAACCGGCCCCAATGCGATGGTTCTTGTGATATCCGTGGTTCCCTCATAATATTGTCCGCCGGAATCTACCAGATACAGCCCCTTAGCCTCAATGGTCTTATCACTTTCCGGGGTAGCCGAATAATGACACATGGCGGCATTTTCCCCATAAGCGGATATGGTATCGAAGCTGGCCTCCAGATAGCCTTCCTGCTCCCTTCGAAGTTCCTCCAGATGTTCTGCCACGCTAATCTCCGTCATGGGAATCTTCCCTACATTCTGCTTCATCCAATATATGAACTTTGTCACTGCCACCCCATCTTTTATGTGGGCCTGCCGTTCATTCTCGATCTCCACCGGATTCTTTACTGCCTTCGCCATAACCGTCGGATTCATTCGGTCAATGATCTTGTTGGAAGGATCCAGATTCTTAAGAATGGCATAGTTAATCCTGGAACGCTCCAGAAGAACCCGCTCCCCCCGGAAAGATTTCACAAATTCATAGATCCCGTCATAAGGCATCACTGTCACGTGGAGCCTATCCAAATATGTCCTTACCTCATCATTCAAAACCCCTTCATTGATAAACAGATTGCATGTCTTTTCTGTCACTACCACATAAGACAGCACCACCGGATTGTGAGGCACATCACCGCCCCGGATATTGAAAAGCCATACAATATCATCCAGGGTGGTCAGCACATGAACCCCGGTGCCTGCTTCTCTCATAGCCTCCCGAAGTCCTTTCAGCTTCTCCTGTGCTGACTGCCCTGTATACTGCTCCTTTAGAATCCACACAGGATTTACAGGCAGCCCTGGCCGGTCTTCCCAGATCATCCCCACCAAGTCTTCCTCATAAGCAAATGACACCTGCTTCGGCTCCAACGCCTCCTCCAGTTCCTGCCCCAGCTGGCTGTTCACCACCCGTCCGTCAAATCCCAACACGCCCTGAAACGGCATCACCTTCTGCAGGTATTCATTGACCGTAGGCACTCCCTCCTGCCCTATTTTCTGCAGGGTAAATCCGCTTCCCTCCAGCTGTTTTGCTGCCTGCACAAAATATCTTCCGTCAGTCCACAGCCCTGCTTCCGTGGCTGTCACTACAGCGGTTCCAGCAGAGCCAGTAAATCCGGTCAAAAATTTCCGACATTTAAAATGCTCTCCCACATATTCTGACTCATGAAAATCCGATGTGGGTACCAAGTATGCATCAATCCCCTTCTCCGCCATCACTTGTCTTAACTGTTTTAGCCTGTCATTCATCCTTCCCAATCTCCTTCTCTATATTAAATGAAAATGCTTACATGCCTTATAGATTCCATCTTCCCCAATATCTGACGTCACATAATCCGCCGCTTCCTTTAACTCCTGCACCGCATTTCCCATAGCGATTCCCACACCGGCGGCCTCTATGATCTCCAGATCGTTCATACTGTCTCCAAACGCATAAGTTTTTTCCAATCCGATTCCCCAATATTTGCATAAAATCTGAAGCCCATTGGCCTTGGAATTCCTTCTCTCCAGCACATCCGCACCTTTCCCGCCGCCAAACAACGGGCATTTTAATTCCGGAAACGCCTGTTCCAATCTTCCAGCACCTTCCGGCGCTCCCACATAAGCCAGGGTACGGATATCCATCTCCAACAACTTCCGGGGATCTTTATACTGTCTATTTGATTCCCCCCACATACGCTTATCGTGAGCGATTACATGTTCCCGATGGGTATAATAATCGTCATCCCCCAGGGTAACCCCCACAGCCAATCCTTCTCCCTCCGCAAATTCCAGAATCCTTCTCACCAATTCCTTAGCCATGAAGGTCTCATACAGAACACAGCCCCCTACAGTTATCCTGGTTCCGTTGTTATGTATAATGGCATCCGGCTTCACCACATCTTTGTACTGTCGGCTGTAATAATTATCCATATCCCTTCCGGTGGCAAGGACAACATAAGCATGCTTCCGAATCCGGTCAAGAGCATTCATCGCACTGTCCGGTATTTTATAAGTTCTATGATCCAATAATGTCATATCCAGGTCAAAGCTTACGATCGCATCCATCCCGTTTCCTCCATACTGCCTATCATAACCCATACTATGGAAATTTTCAAGGACATGCATTACAATTTGATCCATATGAAAAATACATAGAACAGCATACATAAAAAGAAGCAAATCATATTGCGCCACACGTTCCTAAAAGTTAGGAAAATGGGCGAAAAAGGAAACCCTGGCTGGTAGATTTTCGTCATCCGATCCCTTATAATGGTTTTCAGGAACAAACGGCAGAAACGCCTGAATTGCCCACCACATCCCATTTTTATATGGTGGGCATCCCACAAATTGGCTCATTCCAAACATTCATCCTATGCCTCTATTTCATTAAGAAACAGAATCTTTATGCCTGTCCGGCCATTCCCATCACAAAAAGAAGCTATATTGTGGTTTACAAAGGAAAGATATAATCAAAAAAATCATGTCCATATAAATCGAACATGATTTCAGAAATCTGGTAACAGGAATCCATTGGTTCTATACAGCTCAGAAAGCGTTGATTTTCCAATAAAAAATCGGAGTAACAGGATTTGAACCTGCGACCTCTCGGCCCCCAGCCGAGCGCGCTACCAAGCTACGC
>JAETTS010000275.1 GCA_021769025.1 Enterocloster bolteae | reverse complement strand
TTTCCCTCGATATACACATTCTTTGTCCTGTCCCATTCCACACTTTTGTCCGGCCTGGGACGCAGCGTCTTCTTTATAGGCTTATAGGCATCTGCGTATGCCTGGCTTTTTCCAACCCAGGAAAAGCCAAAGGATTCCTCCATCTCCCTGCCCTGCCTTGTCCCACAGCCCAACAGCTGCTTCAGCATCCCGAAATCGATTCCTTCCTGCAGGTTCCCTTCTGAATCCCGGGTCTCTGTGACACATGCAGGAAATAGCTTTTTCAGTGCCTCTCTGTTTTTCGCTGCCATATCTGGCGATTCCATTCTCATTCTCTCAGACATCTGGTTCCTTTCCTTTAGTCAATCTCTTTTCGCCTAACACTTCACCAATGAATTCTTTTGCAAAATTATCCATTTTCTTAGCATCCCGTTTCACCGGAAGCCGATACGTCATCCGTCTCCCTGCAAACAGATGATCCGGCGTTCCGTTCACCTCCTCGACGATGATGTAATCAATGTCCTTGGGAATCGGATAATACACGACAAACAATCTTGTGCAAAAGCGATCCCGAAGCAATGCCAGGCTCTTGTATTTTAAAATGTCCGCAGACAGATAATTTTCTAATTTTTGATCTTCAA
Organism: Enterocloster bolteae; assembly: GCA_021769025.1. The sequence continues at coordinate 3,726 of JAETTS010000275.1, read as the reverse complement.
AGGGTATCTTGGAACTGCTGGTATGTTTCTTAAACTCTAAGACCGCCAAAGTCTTATTCTCCTTATCATACAATACAGTATCCGCATCCCCCGGCCAAAAAAATGGCTTTCTTGAAAGATATCCCTCCAATGAGGAGGTGGAATAGATCAATCCGGCGCTTCCGATAGAAGCCGGCCATTTTCTCAGATACCGGATCCTGTCCTGGATCTCGTCTGCATTCAGGTAGGACACAGCGCCTTTCCCATATCGGGACAGGTCAAGCTCTACCACCTTCTCCGTGCCGTCCGCCCATCTGGCTTCTGCTACATCCCGAAACAGCATATATTTTTCCCGCAAATTTTGGGATCTTAGATAACAGAGCAGAGACAGGGATTTCTCCCGCCCGTCGCATGCAGCAATCAGCTCTGTCAATGCCTTCTCATCCAGATTCCTTATATCATCGCTGTCGCTTATCCGTTTGATCCAGACCTCATCGCAGATTTGCTCCTGCTCCCAGTCAACGAAGAAATCAAAGGATGTCCCGTAGATACCATACCGCCGGAAAAAAACGGAATCAAACCATTCCGCCGGATCTCCACATACCGGATTCATCGGTGCCTTCTGGCTTCTGTTTTTCGTGCGGACTAACGTAGGATGCCTTAACATGGACTATACCTCTTCTCTTTCGTCTGCTGGTTTATCCTTCTGGTTTGGATTTGTGTTTTATATTGTTGCCTATACTATATCAATTTTCCTAATTTTCCACAACTGATTTTCTATCCCATAGCCTAAACCCAAAGTCTAAACCTCCTCTCGGATACTTTTTAGCCAATGGTTCCATATTGGTTAAACAACGTTTCATGGCCAGAGATAACGTAGCACGCCCTCTCTAATAACTCACTGGAAACCAGATCCTCATCTCCCCCATGCCCCGATTATCCCACGCGAAATATGGGATCATCTGAACCTTTTTCCACACTTTTTTATAACGCCCAAGGGGTTTGTAAAGCGCCTTTCTGTCCTGCCCGTCCCGTTCTATGGCAAGGAAGGCCGAGTGCAGGGCCATAATCTGCCGTCCTTCTATCTGGATAATCTGGGTTGTAAATTCTGCGTCCGCCGGAATCACCAGATCATCCAGGGTGCCAACCTCTGCATCCGGGCTTTCCATGCAATAGACCAGAGGGCCTCTCTCCACCGCCACATGATTCTCCGTCTCTTCCACCATGGAATTGGATGTGGTTAGGCGAACCGGCATATCCAGATGAAGTTCTACGATGGTCTCCCTGGTATCGGTTATCTCCACACAAAGGTAGGTGCCTGCATCAGCAGATGTAAGATCTGTCCTCTTTTCCTTTACCACAAGAGCGCCTCCATCTGCCCATCCTGGAATTCTTAGCATCAATTTCCATGATTTTTCCAAACTTCCGGCCCCACTGTCCCCCTCCATAAACGTAAACCGTATCCGCCCGTCATAAGGGTATTCTGTCTCCTGGCATATCACAAACTCTGCACCGTTATCCAGCCTTATCTGGCTCTGTGATGCGCCGTAAAGCCCGATCCACACTGCATCTTCCGAAACCATATAGAAGTATTCCCCAACCTGGGACAGCAGTCTGGACACATTGGGCGGGCAGCAGAAACTTTTTATGTAGCTGGTACGCTCTCTGGGCCATACCAATTCATAATCCATCTCCCTGGTACGCCGCAGCATATTCTCATAGAAAAACCGTTTTCCATCTAGGCTGACAGAAGCCAGGTTCACATTGTACATCATTCTCTCCAGAGTATCCATGTACTGGGCCTGGGGCTCCACCGTAAACATTCTGTATGCCCACATCACGGCACCTATGGATGCACAGGTCTCATTGTATGCCGTAATATTCGGCAATTGGTACTCGTATCCATATGCCTGATGCACCTTCTGGTCATGGAAAAAATTTCCGTAGGGAGACGTGCCGTTGTAGAGGGCGCCGCAACCTCCGGTAAGGTACATCTTTTTCTCTGTCAGGTTTTTCCACACATGGTGAAGTACCTCCAGCCATTTATTCTCCCCTGTCTCTGCATAGAGATCCGCCAGCCCTGCATAGAGATAATTGGCTCTTACGGCGTGGCCTACGATGGCCTTGTGCTGTGCAAGGGGAATCCTGTCCTGATTGTCATCCATTCCATCCTCCACCAGATCCCGTATCTCCATGGACCGTATGGCCAGAGTGCGGTAGCTTTCCTCCCCTGTGGCGCGGTACAGTTCTGTCAGCCCCATATGATGGGACGGACACACTGCCGTGCGGGCCTGGCCACTCTCCTCGGCCTTGTCAAACAGAGTTTCCAGATACCTTGCCGCTTTCCCGGCTACCACAGTTAAGTCATCCCGCCCGGTCAGCCTCTTTTGAAGGCTGGCAAGGGTAAACAAATGCCCGAAATTGTAGACCTCAAACTCATTGATATCCTTCTGCCTGGTATCCTCCCCACCTGTCATCTCGCTGATAATCTGCTTCGTGGACAGATATCCATCTGTTCTCTGGGCCTTAGCGATCAGGCGGATATAGGAATCTACCTGTTCTAAAAGCTGGCTGTCCTTACGATAGGTGCCGCAGTACAGCGCTGACTCCATCCATTTATAAAAATCACCGTCTCCAAAAGGCGTGCCTCTGTGACGACCCTTGGAATCTCCGGCGCAAATCCGAAAATTTTCCACCACATGGCTTACATCATTATCCTCAAAAATTGCTCTGATCTGCGGCACGATCCCGTCCGCACACATGTCCAGGCAGTCTTTCCAGAAGCCAGGGGTCAGTCTCACTGCATCATGATCAATCCCATGAACCTTGGCGAAGGGTGATCTCCTTGTATCTGTCAGCATATTCTATACTCCTCTCCGTATGTTGATCCAGACTGCCAATCTGCCAATCTGCTTCGACTATTATACCGCAAAATAGACGAATTTCACAGAGAAACCAGGAAAAGTTTCTGTCAAGGCCATTTTCTTAATTTCCACAGGAAATTTTTTTCATCCCTTCTTCCGCATAAATCCATCCAAAAACGTAAATCATTTTGTTATACGCAAAATGTTTAATCATGGAGGTAATGGATTATGGCGGTATACAAGGTAGAAATCTGCGGGGTAAACACTTCAAAACTTCCGTTACTGACCAATGAGGAAAAAGAAGGGCTTTTCCAGAGAATCAAGGAAGGCGACATGGATGCAAGGGAAACCTATATCAAAGGCAACCTGCGCCTGGTCTTAAGCGTTATTCAGCGGTTCTCCGGCAGCAATGAAAATGTAGATGATCTATTTCAGATTGGATGTATTGGCCTGATCAAAGCCATTGATAATTTTGATACGTCTCAGAATGTAAAATTTTCCACTTATGCTGTACCTATGATTCTGGGCGAGGTCCGGAGATATCTGAGGGACAACAATTCCATACGAGTCAGCCGCTCTCTGCGGGACATTGCCTACAAGGCCATCTATGCCAAGGAAGGCTTAACCAGAAAGAATGCCAAGGAGCCTACCCTGATGGAGATCGCCGATGAGATCGGTATCAGCAAGGAGGAGATCACCTACGCGCTGGATGCCATCCAGACTCCGGTCAGCCTCTATGAGCCAGTGTTTACCGACGGAGGGGATCCTCTGTATGTGATGGACCAGATCAGTGATAAAAAGAATCTGGAGGAAAACTGGGTGGAGGATATCTCCCTAAATGAAGCTATGAAACGGCTGCCAGAGCGGGAACGCCACATCATTG
>JAETTS010000274.1 GCA_021769025.1 Enterocloster bolteae | reverse complement strand
CGTTCCCTATTTGGAGGATACGCACCTTCGGGACTGGTTTAGCTATGTTGTGGGTATCTTTACGGGCATTGTGGGCGGCCTTAACGGGCTACTTGCATTAGTCCAGAAGTGTAAATCTTACATAGATGGGCGCAAGGCAGAAACAAAAAAGACCCATCAGCAAGCTTGCCGGCATCTGATGGGCCGAGGGATGATTGCACAAGCAATCGTTAATCACCAACGGGCGGCAGCTACATCGCCGCCTTTACGGAAATATAAGAAGATACCAATGTCAGTTAGTTTAGTATTAGGTCAGATTCTGCTATAAGGGGTCAAACAGGCAAATGTGGCTGTCATTTCACAAATTGCTTGTCAAATTCTGGATTAAAGTAGTAAAAATTCTTGGCATCTAGTTTGTCTTTTATTTTCTCCAGGGCTTCGCCGAATCTTTGAAAATGAACGAGTTCCCGTTGGCGGAGGAACTTAAGCGGCGCGAGAACCTCAGGGTCGTCAATCATGCGGATCAGGTTATCATACGTGGTTCTGGCTTTCTGTTCGGCAGCCAGATCCTCAGTCAGATCTGTGATGGCATCGCCCTTTGACTGGAATTCGCAGGCATTGAAAGGGATTCCTGCAGCTGCGGTAGGCCAGAGGCCGGACGTATGGTCAATATAGTAGGCATCAAAGCCACCGGCCTTGGCCTGTTCAGCAGTTATATTTTTGGTCAGCTGATAGATGATGGCGCAAATCATTTCCAGGTGTGCCAACTCTTCCGTTCCGATGTCCGTTAACAGTCCGCCCACCTCCTTGCATGACATAGAGTATCTTTGGGAAAGATACCGCATAGAGGCAGCCATTTCGCCGTCCGGTCCTCCGAACTGACTGATGATGAGGGATGCGGTTTTGGGACAGGGCTTGGTGATATGCACCGGAAACTGCAACCGTTTTTCATAGTTCCACATTGGTTAAACACCTCCTTTTATTACAGCAGATTCGTTGGCCGCCAGATCCCATGGAACAGGGCCATCGTTCCAGGTCCAGTGTTTCTGGCCTGGGTATTTGGTGCAAGTGTTTGAGCTTCCGTTGGATTCCAAACAGATACAATCCGTGGTTAAGGGTTCGAACTCATCGGCATACTGCTTTAATAGCTGTTTTCTCTGTGTGATATTTTCCTGGTAAAGCTGTATGGCATTGTCATCCAATGGATGAGTATCCAGGAACAGACGCAGATCATCCAGAGTGAAGCTGATCTCGCCGATCTTTTTTAAAAGTGCATTTCTGTCAGCCACAGCAATCACCTCCTTTTGCATAGAAAGGAAGATTTAAACTTGGGAACATGGTTCCACATGCTAAGGCTTTACAAGGTTCATATGGTTGCTCCCAGGCTTGTATGGGAAACGTAGGGATGGCAAGAGGCAGTGAACCGGCAGCCAGGGAAGAAACCGTTGAGGAAGCAGCAGCCGAGGAAGAGCAAGCTGAGGAAGCAGCAGCCGGGGCAGAGCAAGCTGAGGTAGAAATAGCCGAAGCTGAAGCCGGTCGGCTATGGCAAGAACATCTGGTATTGGATTTTGATGCATTCAAATGACACATAGATAACACACTCCTTTCTGAATATTATAGGTTTCAGAATTATTATGGACAGTGAGAGGGGAAAATAGATTGGGGGATTGTTGCTAAAGATAGGGCAGAGGTGGAAAATAGCGAAAAAAACGAAATTAAAGAAAAACATAAAAAATAACGAAACAAAAAATGAAACAAAGACAAAACGAATCAAAGAAATCTGCACGTCTGCAAAGCCACATGGCTCCTACAGCATTGCCCAGACAATAGTAACACTTGTCTGATAAGAATCGAAAGGCTCTGTAGAATGTCTCTCTGCAGACGCACAGATGATAGGAATTCAAGCACCAATGTACGATCGGATGACAGTACCGGCCTTTCCGGCAAGGCTGTCTTTTGCTTTTTCCAGTGATGTGATGACAGCACAGCGCCCGTTTCCATGGGTGATAAAATCTACGGCTGCCTCTACCTTGGGAAGCATGGAGGCAAATTCAAAATGGCCTTGTTGGATATAATCCTCTGCCTGGGCGGTACTCATAGAGTAAATAGGCTTTTCATCGGAACGGCCGAAGTTAAGGGTTACATTATCTACGCTGGTTAAGATCATCAACACATCTGCATCCACTTCTTTGGCCAGAAGCCCTGCGGCGAAGTCTTTTTCGATGACAGCGCTGGCTCCTTTTAACCGGCATCCCTGTTCCATCACCGGAATTCCGCCACCTCCACAGGCGATGGCGATCTGGTCTGCCTCCAAGACAGCTTTGATCACGTCAATTTCTACGATGGCCACCGGTTTGGGGGAGGCCACCACACGGCGGAAGCCTTTTCCGGGAACTTCTTCTACATAATTGCCTTTTTCTTCCTCAGCTCTGGCATCTTCGCTGTTCATAAAGCGGCCGACAGCCTTGACAGGAATGTAACATGCTTCGTCATAAGGGTCTACCATCATCTGGGTTAAGATGGTTGCCACCGGCTTATAGATGCCGCGGCGCATAAGCTCGGTGCGGATTCCGTTCTGTAGGTCATAGCCGATGTATCCTTGGCTCATGGCGGAGCAGACGGACATGGGTGCCGCGGTATAGCCTTCATGCTGGCGGCCGAATTCATTCATGGCTGTATGGATCATGCCTACCTGGGGAGCGTTTGAGTGGGTGATGGCTACCTGCCAGCCCTCCTGAATAAAATCTGCGATAATCTTTGCGGTCTTGGCGACTGCCTCTTTCTGCTCTGGAAGATTGGTTCCAAGTGCGCGGTGGCCGAGAGCCAGCACCATTCGTTTTTTAGCCATAATCGGTACCTCGTTTTTAATGTTTGATGTCAGTATACTACCGAAACTTAAGGGAAGCAAGATACAACTTAGTAAAAATGGCCTGAGAAAAATGGCCCGACGGAATGAGGGGATCATTCGGGAATGGTTGGATATCCTCGATTTGCTGTGTGACAATCCATGTAAAATAACAACAAAAGGATGGCTGTCTTAAAACTATGCTTTACCCATAAGGGTTTTTATGGTAAGATGTGGATGAGTCGTGGCACGGATAGGAGTGATGGAAACTGGCGATACAATTGATGTGGGAGATTATGTGGCCAATTGCGTTGTATGAGGTTTTCACGGAACTATGCCGTATGATTTTGACGGGAATGGACAGCCTGGTAATACGGATGGTTTCTGGTGGCATAACGGTGGTACTTTTGGGGATTGTATCTAGAAGAGGGAGAGTCGCCCCGATAGAGAATAGAGTAAAAAAACCTGTCAAAACTATAAGAATAGGAATCTTCGTAACAATCCCTATTCTTTGTATGGCAGGGATAAGCTGCAGCCTTTTTGGCAATAACCTGGTAACCTTGAGTGGATTGAAAGACAAGTTTACAGGTTATAGGCAGACTGCAGAGGCCCTGTATTCATTGCCCCTATGGCTTCAGATTCTTGCAACGGGAGTGGTGGTTTCTGGAGTGGAAGAGATGATTTTTCGCGAATTTATCTATGGAAGCCTGAGGCAACGCTTCTCCTTCTGGGTGACTGTAACGGTCTCCTCCGTAATATTCGGAGTCTATCATGGTAACTTGGTACAGGGGGTGTACGCATGTATGCTTGCCCTTGTCTTAGCATATAGCCGTGAATGTTATCAATCGGTTCTGGCTCCATGGGTGATTCATGGAAGTGCGAATTTGACTTCTGTGTTGGTGGGAAAATGGGTGAAACTTGAAGGAGAAATGGCGGAACTCTCGTTTTTATTTATAACCTTCTTCAGTGGCTTGTGCTTGTTTTTCGCAATCGGTGGGATGAGGAAACATAAGATGGAAGATATCTGAGCGTTTACAAATTATATCAATTTCAAGGAGGTAACACAGTGAAACTGTTGTCAGTAGCCATCCCGTGCTACAATTCTGAGGCGTATATGAGGAATTGTATTGATTCCCTATTGCCAGGCGGGGATGAGGTGGAGATTTTGATTGTGGATGATGGCTCTGCCAAGGACAGGACGGCTGAAATCGCGGATGAATATGAGAGGAAATATCCTGGCATCTGCCGGGCTATCCACCAGGAAAATGGAGGACATGGCGAGGCGGTAAACGCAGGACTTAGAAATGCTCAGGGTATCTATTTTAAGGTAGTTGACAGTGATGACTGGGTGGATGAGGAGGCCTACAAGGAAGTACTTCGGACTCTGCGGCGATTTGTCTACGGTAACCAGACGCTGGATATGCTGGTGTGCAATTTCGTATATGAGAAACAGGGGGCCAAACGGAAACGGGTGATGAATTACCGGACAGCCTTTCCGAAAGACCAGGTGGTTACCTGGGATGATG
>JAETTS010000273.1 GCA_021769025.1 Enterocloster bolteae | reverse complement strand
GGAAATCAGGGATCGGCTGTTTCGGTTTTTGTGTAAGTATGAAGGCATGTCGGCGGAGGAGATTACAGAGCAGAGGTATGAGAGGTTTCGCAGGATGTGATTTTGTGGAAGGGGCATCTCTGAAAGATAAATATTAAATGTAATAGCAGAGGAATAGGAGATTATGGGAATGAGCGGACAGAATGTGATACGGCTTGGGGAAGATAATCATTCAGGGAGTATGCCAGAGCCTTTGGTGATAGGGGATCTTGTGGTGAGGAAGCCTGTTATTCAGGGAGGGATGGGAGTGGGAATCAGCTTGTCTTCTCTGGCAGGTGCCGTGGCGAAGGAAGGCGGTATGGGGATTATCTCTACGGCGCAGATTGGATTCCGGGATCCGGATTTTAAGGTGCATCAGCTGGAGGCAAATCTAAGGGCTATTGGGACGGAGCTTAAAAAAGCCAGGGAGATTGCGCCGACAGGGGTTTTGGGATTTAATATTATGGTGGCCACAAAGCAGTACCGTCTGTATGTGGAGGAAGCGGTGAAGGCGGGGGCGGATGTTATCATATCCGGGGCTGGTCTTCCTGTGGATTTGCCTAAGTATGTGGCGGAGGCAGAGGGCCGCGGGACGGGAAATGGAGTAAAGCTGGCACCGATTGTTTCTTCTGTAAAATCGGTCTCTGTTATCTGTAAGATGTGGGAGAGAAAGCATCACGTGGCACCGGATTTTGTGGTCATTGAGGGACCGCTGGCAGGAGGGCATCTGGGATTTTCAAGGGAACAGCTGGCAGAACTGGGGGCGGATACCCAGGATGTGGCTCAATCTTTTCGGAAGGATGTGTATGAGGAAGAGATACGGAATATTATCTGTTTTGTGAATCAGCTTGGACAACGGTGTGGCAAAAGGATTCCTGTGATAATGGCCGGAGGTATCTATGACCATAAGGATGTGCTTCATGCGTTTGAATTGGGGGCAACCGGTGTCCAGGTTGCCACGCGGTTTGTCACTACAAAAGAGTGTGACGGGGCGGATGCATATAAGCAGGCGTATATTAGGGCAAAAAAGGAGGATATTGTCATCACCAAAAGCCCGGTGGGAATGCCGGGGAGGGCTATCCGGAATCCGTTTCTGGAGAGAATCCAGAGGGAGCGGATTGCGCCAGTTCGCTGTTTTCAGTGTCTGGAGCATTGCAATCCTAAGGAGACTCCCTATTGTATTACAGACGCGCTGATTCGCGGTGCTTGTGGGGATGTGGACAACGCCTTGTTGTTTTGCGGAAGTAATGCTTATCGGGCGGAGAGGATTGAGACGGTGGCTGAGGTGATGGGAGAGTTGATGGGGGAATAAAATTGTAATATTTCTAATAAGATGACAATTAAGTAGTGGGTCAAAACACCTTTTGACCCCAACATCATGTGATGCGGTTAAAGCATCCTTTATACCACCTGCTGGTTTCTGTGAATTGAAATTGAAAAAAAGCCTTGACTTTGAGTATACTTAAAGTGTTATACTTTTCTGAAGAAAATGCTATATAGTATTTTACTTATTCAGGAGGTAGAAATGGAAAAATCAACGGTGTATTTTACAGATTTCCGGTGTCCGGTTGGAACCAGTCAGCTTGAGAAGTTGAGAAAGCTTTGTATGGCAGCTGGTATCAAAGATATTGATATGGAAGGAAAATTTGTAGCGATTAAAATGCATTTTGGAGAGCTTGGAAACATGGCATTTCTTCGCCCTAACTATGCCAAGGTAATCGCAGACCTGTGTAAAGAACAAAAAGGGCTTCCATTTTTGACAGATTGCAATACCCTTTATCCTGGAAGCAGAAAGAATGCCCTGGAACATCTGGACTGTGCGAATCTCAACGGGTTTAATACGATTACTACTGGCTGCCAGATCATCATTGCCGATGGATTGCGGGGAACCGATGAGGTAGAGGTTCCGGTGGTAAACGGTGAATACTGCGAAAGTGCTCTGATTGGGCGGGCGGTTATGGATGCAGATGTGTTCATCAGCCTAAGCCACTTCAAAGGACACGAGGCAACCGGATTCGGTGGTGCGATCAAGAATATCGGAATGGGCTGTGGCAGCCGTGCTGGGAAGATGAAGCAGCATGCCAGCGGAAAGCCCGCTATAAAGGAAGAACTGTGCCGCGGATGCCACCGCTGCGCCAAGGAGTGCGGAAGCGATGCCATCACCTACATAGATAAAAAGGCTGTAATTGATTATGACAAGTGCAAGGGCTGTGGCCGTTGCATCGGTGCCTGCAGCTTTGACGCGGTATACAATCCCAATGATAGCGCCAACGAATTGCTGGATCGTAAGATGGCAGAGTATGCTCAAGCTGTCTGCTATGGCCGTCCATGCTTCCATATTTCCCTGGTACAGGATATAAGCCCTAACTGTGACTGTCACGGAGAAAACGATGCTCCGATTCTGCCAGATATCGGAATGTTCGCCAGTTTTGACCCAGTTGCCCTGGATCAGGCCTGTGCAGATGCCTGCCTGAGCGCTAAGCCAATTGAGAATAGCCAGTTGGGAGAGCATCTGGCAGAAGAAGGATGGCATTGCCACCATGACCATTTCAAGGATTCCAATCCCAATATTGAGTGGAAGGCAACTTTGGATCAGGCTGAAAAGATTGGATTGGGAACCAGACAGTATGAGTTAAAACGGATCTGACCATCATTTGATGGAATAAAATTGAATAGTTGATTTTACATCTTATAAATATTGCCACAAGTACTGCCTTGCAGAAATTTACTGGAATTTTTGCAGGGTGGTATTTTTTTGATCTTATTCCATTGGCATGAAGCGGATGGGACATTTAGGGGGAATTAAACATTCCCATAATCCATATGGAACCTGTGAAATAAATGGTTGAGAAAAGGAATTGCGGGTATTTTACTCTGTGGATATGCATAATTTGGAATAATCGTATGACAGGAAGCAGAGGGATTGATTGTATGTTAAACTACTTGTGGGCATTTATGATGCTTGTGGGAATTATATGGGGAGCATTTCATGGAACGATGGATCAGGTGACCCAGGGTGCATTGCGTGCGGCGGGCGAGGCGGTTAGCCTTTGCATCACCATGTTGGGTGTTATGTCCTTGTGGACTGGTATATTGGAAGTGGGCCAGAGGGCAGGCCTTATTGAGCAGCTGGCAAAACGGATATCCCCGGTCCTTCGCTTTTTGTTTCCCAATTTGCCAGAGAATCACCCGGCAAACTTGTCCATTGCCACGAATATGATTGCCAATGTGTTGGGGGTGGGATGGGCGGCGACACCGGCGGGGCTTAGGGCGATGGAAGAGCTGGCGAAGCTGGAGGAGGAGAGGGGGAATCCGGCATATCTGTCGATGGATGGCAGGAGAGAAAAATCACGTGGGAAAGGAACAGGCGCGGCAGATGGTTTGTTGGGTTCTGATAGAGAAAAAACGAGGGAACGGGTTGCAAGCAATGAAATGTGTACGTTTTTGATATTGAATATTTCATCGTTACAGCTAATTCCTGTTAACATGATTGCTTATCGGCAGCAGTATGGCAGCGTGAATCCAGCGGGGATCATTGCACCGGCAATTGTGGCAACATTTGTGAGCACGGCGGTGGCAGTGGTGTATTGCAAGGGGAAGGATAGGAAGGGGAGAGGGTGAGACTCTCCCCTTCCTATCCTTTTGTATGTCCAAAGATTCTTTGCTATGATTTATCGTGTACAAAAACACAGAAACGGGGTATAATACGAGTTGAAAATGGAATAAAATCTGATGGGAGGCGAGGCTATGGCAATTAAAATGATTGAGATTTTCAATGTGATGGTATTTTAACGTCATTTGAGAAAGAATAATGCTGCTTTTAGGTCTATAGAAGAAGGGGATAATGATAGATTCAAGCTTTCTCAAGCAGCCTGAAGGACAGCGATGCTTTAAAAATGCAGAAAATATAGACGAGGATAATGTAGGATATATATTTAGAATATGAACATAAAAAAGAGCGTTTCTGGAAAATGTACGGCACAGGCCCTTACGGTTCTCTGCCTGATATGCCTGCTCCTGGCTGCCGGTTGCGGATATCGGGAACAGGAGGCAGACCCGCTTAAGCCGCCCCAGGATGGGGACGGTTATTATCTGCTATCCACAAAAGAGGATTTCAAGTGGTTCATTTCCAGAGACAGAGATCCATATATCAATGTGCGTCTGGCCAATGATCTGATTTTAAATAACACGGAGGGATGGGAGAGTTGGGCGGATACGCCACCTGAAAACAGCTATGGGGCGATTCCCAGCTATCACGGGCATTTTGATGGAAACGGCTATGCTTTGGAGGGATACTATACGCCATACGGGAAATGGCTGGCCCCCCTTTTTTCGGTACTGGAGGA
>JAETTS010000272.1 GCA_021769025.1 Enterocloster bolteae | reverse complement strand
GGGAGCTGAAAGCGATTATCGCAGATGACGAGGAGAATGTCCGGTATCTGATGATGGATTTGATAAGGTCATTTCATCTGGGGATCCAGGTGGCTGCCCAGGCCGGCGGAGGGGAGGAGGCCATGAAGCTGTGCCGGGATTTGAAACCGGATATTCTGATTTCGGATATACGGATGCCAGGGTGTGACGGAATCCGGCTTCTGGAGGCGTTAAATGGGATGAATTTGGAGATCGCGTGTATTTTTGTAAGTGCCTATACGGATTTTGAATATGCGAAGGCAGCCATCGCAGGCGGTGCCAGAGGGTATATTCTTAAGCCGGTTCAGCCGGATGAAATGTACAATCTTTTGAAAAGTGTGAAGATGGAGCAGCTTCAGAAGCAGAAGCACCGTCAAAGGCTAAGGCGTATGGAGACGGAGATTCGGAAGCTGAAGGCGGAGGTTGCCACAGCGGATATGCCAGCGGACGAGAACGGGTACAACCGGGTGGTCCGTAAGGCGTTAAATTATATTGATGACCATTATCATGAGGATATTTCGCTGGAGTCTATGAGCGAGGTGGTGTTTCTCAATAAGAATTATTTTTCGGAGTTGTTTAAGAGGGAGACGGGGAAGTCTTTTGTCCAGTATCTTACGGAGTACCGCCTGGAGAAGGCAAAGCTTCTGCTTTCCATTGACGGGCTTAAGGGGAATGAGGTGGCTGATATGACGGGATTTCAGAATAACAGTTATTTTATCTCCGTGTTTAAGAAGTATGAGGGCTGCACTCCTAAGGAATATAGTGATTTCCTTAGAGGGGAGCGGAAAGGGGAAAAGGGATGAATAAAATCCGTATCAAATCAGAGTTTTGGGAGCGGTATCTGGATATTGTGAATGACCGTCTGATTCCGTATCAGTGGGGTGTCCTGACAGACCAGATTGCCTGCTCTGTGCCCAGCCATGCAGTAAGGAATTTTAAGATTGCGGCGGGAGTCATGGACGGGGAGTTTTCGGGATTTGTGTTCCAGGACAGTGACTTGTATAAATGGCTGGAGGCTGTGGGAAATAGCCTGGGGTATGAGAAGAATCCGGAGCTGGAGGCCAGGGCGGATGAGATTATCGGTTATATTGCCGGGGCTCAGGAGGAGGATGGGTATCTGAACACGTATTTTCAGCTGAAGGAACCGGATAAGAAGTGGTCTAACTTGCTGGAGTGCCATGAGCTGTACTGTGCAGGCCATCTGATGGAGGCGGCAGTGGCTTATGCAAGGGGTACGGGAAAGACCCGGCTTTTAGGGGTGGCCTGCAGGCTGGCAGACTGTATCGACCGGGTATTTGGATGGGAGGAGGAGAAGCTTCATGGATGTCCGGGGCATCAGGAGGTGGAACTGGGGCTTATAAAGCTGTATGAGTATACGGAAGAAACCAGTTATCTGAAGCTGGCCTTTTATTTTCTGGAGGTAAGGGGACAAAATTCCTTTTTTGAGGAGGAGTTTGAACGGAGAGGGAGAATCAGCCATTGGACCAGAGGGCCGGTGGATGAGCCCAACAAGTACTATAACCAGTATCCCTATACGTATTACAATCAGTTTCATGCTCCGGTGCGTCATCAGACGGAGGCAGTAGGGCATGCGGTGAGGGCTGTATACATGTATGGAGCTATGGCTAAGGCGGCGGTTCTGGGAAGGGATGAGGAGCTGTTTGGTGCATGCAGGACACTTTGGGAGAACATTGTACAGAAACAGATGTACATAACCGGAAGCATTGGCTCCACTCCGGCCGGGGAAGCATTTACCAGGGATTATGATTTGCCCAATGATACCAACTACAGTGAGACCTGTGCATCCATAGGATTGATTCGTTTTTCTATGGAGATGCTGAAGGCGGAGCCGGATTCCCGGTATGGAGACGTGATAGAAAGGGCTCTTTATAACACGGTTCTTGCCGGTATGGCTGTGGACGGCAGACACTTTTTCTATGTAAATCCTATGGAGGCGGTGCCGGAAATCTGTGAGGCCAACCCGGAGCGCAACCACATTAAGACTGTGAGACAGGAATGGTATTCCTGTGCCTGCTGTCCGCCCAATATAGCCAGAACCATTACGGATATCCAGAATTTGATTTATTCTGTATCTGGCAGGCGAATCTACATTCACCAGTATATTGGAAGTGAGATGGAGATGAAAACAGAGGAGGGAACCATCCGGATTTCTCTTGAGGCAGATTTTCCGTGGAATGGCAAGGTGGCTCTTCGGCTTTTGGAGGGGGATGGCCTTTACGCGGAGATTGCTCTCAGAGTGCCGGATTGGTGCAGGGCCTGTTCCCTGTCCATAAACGGGGTAGCGGTAAAGGAGGAGGTGCTTGACAAGGAGAAAGGGTATATCTTTGTGAAACGCATCTGGAAGGCAGAGGATTATCTGGAATGGGATATGGAGATGAGGCCTCAGTTTGTACAGGCAGACCGAAGGGTCTACTATAACGCCGGGAAGGCGGCTGTGGTGAGAGGGCCTTTGGTCTATTGTATTGAGGAAATGGATAACGGATCCTATCTGTATGAATGCAGAGTGGATACGGAATGTACTCCCAGGGAAGAATGGGAGGAGGAGCTTTCAGGGTATTACTCCCTTTCCCTTTCAGCGGTACGGTACCAGGGACGGATACAGGATAAACTGTATGACAGGACGTTGGTGCATAAGAAGCCTGTCTGCCTGAAGGCAGTTCCCTATTTTCTGTGGAATAACCGGGGGCAGGGAGAGATGGTGACGTGGATTCCCATTCTATAAGAGATTGAGTCAGTTTACAATGGATTGCCGCAAAAACAGAGAACTGTTTTTGATACGGCAATCCATTTTTATTCAGAAACGGATCCGTTTGGTTAACCCTGAGGTGCCACAGGCACAGTAGGCACCGTAGGAATGACAGGTGTGGTAGGAATTGCAGGTGCCGTGGGATAAGGGGACCCAGTACCAACAGAGCCTGGATCGGAAGGAACGTAGCCGGGGCCATAGGGAATATCCAGGCCTTCGCCTCCCTCAGGCGGGAGAATCGTAGATTCCGCCGTGTGGATGGTACACGGACCAGGCAGCGCAAAGTAAGAGTCATCGGTCTCGCCGCTTTCTCCGGCAGGAATAGAGACAAATACCCGTGGGGCCCGATTCAAGCAGAAGTCTGTAGGCATCTGACCGGATTCTGCACATACGGTTGCAGCCACATGGACATTGCACACCTCCGTTGGGACGGTTCCCCTGGCAAAATACTCTGTGTAGATGGCATTACCCCTGGGGTCGCCATCGCAGACTCCGGATATGGCCAGCTTGCCGGACTTTCGGCAAATACTGGCGGTTTCCACACTTTCCGGAACGGTAAAACCAGGATCGCTTAAGCCCTCGTGAACCCGGGTCATAATCTTTTTCCAGATATCTTTGTGGAACGAAGTGCCTTCGGTGTTCTTGTCCAGCTTTTGGTTCAAGTCATATCCCGCCCAGATACCGGCGGAATAGTATGGGGTAAATCCTACAAACCAAATATCGTTATTGCCGGTGGTTGTACCGCTTTTCCCTGCACAGGACATATCTGCAAGCTTTGCCCTGGTGCTGGTGGCAGATGGGCCGGCTCCCGGCCTTGCAAACTTCCGGTTGCCGATCATGGAATCCTTCATGGCATCCGTCAGAAGAAAAGCAGTGGAATCCTTCAGTACCCGATGGGTTTCCGGTTCATTGTTGATCAGTACTTTTCCGTTTCGGTCTAAAATCTTGGTGAAGAAAATGGGTTTTGTATACATACCTCCATTGGCGATGGCTGCATAGGCAGCTGTCAGTTCCAGATTGGTGACGCCTTCTGTCAGGCCGCCTAAAGCGGTGGCCGGGTTGGCATCAGTGGAGGTTAAGGTGGTGATGCCGAAGTTCTTGGCGTATTCCACACCCAGCTGAGGAGAGACCGTCTCCATCAGACATCTAACGGCCACAATATTCATAGAATAGATGATACCGTCCCGGATGCTGGAGTAGCCCTGATAGCCTCCGGAATACCAGTTTCGGAAGGTTTTGGTGCCTATGGTATAAGGCGCATCATAGTAAACCGTTCCCAGTGTGGCACCGCAGGTATCCACAGCCGGGGCAAAAGATGCAATCACCTTAAATGCAGATCCTGGCTGTCTGGGCACATCGGTGGCCCGGTTCAGTGTTAAGTTGGCAGTTTTGGGCCCCCGCCCGCCGCTGATGGCTTTTACCTGGCCGGTAGCCTGATCCATAAGGACAAAGGACACTTGGGGCTGAAGCGTGATGGTGATGGATTCTCCGATCACCTTGTCGCCCTCTTTCAGCACATAATTCTTATAATTTTCTGCATCTGCCCGGGCTTCTTCCTCGCTGTCATACAGCGCATCAAAGGATGTGTCTCCCAGAATGTCCTTGTGCCAG
>JAETTS010000271.1 GCA_021769025.1 Enterocloster bolteae | reverse complement strand
GTCAGAAACGATTGTATTTTGTATGTCTTCTCTCTTTCCTTTTTTATCCTTATGTGATATATTATATGGTAAAGGAACCTATAGAATATTTTTATCAGGAGTTGAATGATCATGAAAACAAAATTACTTGCCACTTTGACACTGGCTGTCATGATGTCTTTCCCATTCCATGCGTTCGCTGCATCCTGTACAGTAGAAGGATGCTGCATCCAGGGCGCGCATACCCATGACTGCCCCATAGAGGGCTGTCTGCTGGAGGGAGCTCACTCTCATGAATGCACTGTGGAAGGATGTGCGATTGAAGGAGCCCATACCCATGACTGTCCTGTAGAAGGGTGCCAGATTCAGGGGGCCCACAATCACAGCTGTCCGGCAGCAGGATGTCAGATTCAGGGAACTCATAGCCACAACTGTCCTATAGAAGGGTGTCATATTCAGGGGTTTCACTCCCATGACTGTACCATAGACGGTTGCCAGTATCATGAGGCACATACCCACTACTGTTTCGTAGAAGGGTGCCAGATTCAGGGAGCCCATAACCATACTTGCTCTGTAGAAGGGTGCCAGATTCAGGGAACTCATAGCCACAATAGTTCTACAGCAACATACAGCAACGGGCATCACTCCGGCAGAGGCCACGGCGGCTGCCATTCTTCTCGCAGAGGGCATCACTAACAACTGCCGATCATAACGTTATGGCAGGCCCTTAAGTTTTGACACAACAGGTTAAGTATAAGAGAAAGGCCGGGGATCTGAAACAGCTTCCCGGCCTTTCTTTAATCTTTCTTACAGTCTTTTCTCCTACCCCTTCACTCCAGTAGCCGCAATCCCCTCTACAAAATACTTTTGCAGAGACAAAAACACAATAAGAACTGGTATCAGGGACAAAACCGATGCTGCCATGATCAGTCCATACTCTGAGGAATACTGGCTGATAAACATTCTCAGTCCGATCTGCAAGGTCTTTTTAGACTCAGTCTTTAGATAAATCATCGGCCCTAAAAAGTCATTCCACGTTGCCACAAACGTAAAAATTGTCAGGGTAGACAAGGCTGGTTTTGACAAGGGCAGCATAATCCTGGCATAAATCTTGTACTCACTCATGCCATCGATTCTGGCAGCTTCACACAGTTCATCCGGAATCTCCTGATAGAACTGCCTCATCATAAACACGCCGAAGGCGGAGAATGCCTGAAGGCAGATGATAGCCATATGAGAGTCATTCATCCCCATGCCCCTCATCATGATAAACTGTGGAACCATGTATACCTGCCACGGCATGGCTATGGTGGAAATATACGTCATAAACAGCAGATTTTTATGTCGGAAATTCAGCTTGGCAAATGCATACGCCGCAAAGCTGCTGGTCAAAAGCTGCAGGCAGGTAACGATGACTGTCAGCTTTGTTGTATTTAGCACAAAGGTCATAAGTGGAATCTTGGTCCAGATATCCACGTAGTTCTTCCATCTGGGATTTTGAGGAATCCACTGAATCGGAAAGATAAATACATCTTTATCCAGTTTAAGGGACGCGGAAAGCATCCATGCAAAAGGAATCAGCATCAGAACCGCCAGGGCAAGCAATACCACATACAGGATTACACGCCACAATTTATAACTCTTGCTTTGTACCTTCATCTCTCACCCTCCTAGTTGGCATATTTTTTCTCGCCTCTGAATTGAATCAGGGTCACTGCCAGAACCATCAAGAACAGCACCATGGCCACTGCGCTGGCATATCCCAGATTCCAGTTGCGGAATGCCTCTTCATAAATATGGTAAACCAGAACAATCGCTGATTTGTTCAGTACGCCGTTGGATCCTCCCGCCAGCATGTATACCACATCATAGACTTTAAAGCAGTTGATGGTCAGCATAATGGTCACAAAAAAGGTAGTGGGCTGCAGCTGCGGCCATGTAATGTACAAAAATTTCTGCCAGGTATTGGCTCCATCCAGACTGCATGCCTCATAGAGTTCTGCATTGATTCCCTGAAGTCCTGCCAGATAGATCACCATATAATATCCCATGTTTTTCCATACACTGAACAGTACCACCGTAAACATCACCCAGTCCTTATCCGCCGACCATTTCGGAAGATGCTTCGCCGCTACGCCCAGATTGTATAAAATCATATTGACTGGTCCGCTTTTCTGCGGGCTAAACAGCATGTTCCACACAGCCGCTACAGCCACAAGAGAAGCCACGTAGGGGAAAAAACTTACTGTCCTGAAAAAATTTCTCCCCACCACTTTCTGGTTTAAGATGACCGCCAGCCCCAAAGAACAGATCAGGGTCAGGGGAACCGTGGCCACACAATAGATAACCGTATTCTTCAAAGCCGCCAGAAAACGGTCATTGTGAAATGCCTCAATGAAATTGTGAAACGCCACAAACTTCATGGCGTTGTTCCCGTCCCACTCCGCAAAAGCTAAGACAAACGCAAAAATCATAGGAACCAAAGTAAATACGCAGAATCCGATAAAGTTAGGGGCAATGAATGAATACGCCACCATATCTCTCTTCGTCTGCCTGTCAAAGGTTTCACCGGTTCTCACCTGTTTGATCTTTTCCTGCGTGTACCCTATCTTGTTGGCAATCCGGTCACGTTTTCTCTTATTCGATGTCTTTTTAAGCTCTTCCTGCAGCTTTAATAGCTGCGATTCCAGTTTTTCCAGTTTTTCCGATCTCTCCAATCCAGCCATCCTCCTTTTCCCCTCCATGTACTTACTCCCGGAGTGTCTTTGTGTATCGACCTTCTCTCAAAATCGGACGGGCCACATCATCAGCCCGCCCGTTATGATTTCCTGTTGCCTTACTGCTCCAACACTGCCTTTACGCCTTCTGTCATCTCTGCGATGCCCTCGTCGATGGTCGTTCCTTCGGTCATAATATTGTCATGCCCCTCGTTCAGAACCGTCTCGATCTCAGAACTTTTCTCATGTACTGGCATCTCAAGGTATGTATTGGCTGTCTTTAACGCCTCTGCACTGTCGCTGTCCTCCGGAAAGCCCTCCATGCCGGAAATTGCCTCTACCACTGCATCCGTCGTGATAGCTGGAATCGTACCGGTGCCGGCAACCACTTCAGCGCCTTCTGGACCGCACACAAACTTCACAAACTCCCAGGCCAGATCCTTATGTGGAGCCGAAGCAGGGATGGACAGGCAGGTGATGGTAGCCAGGGTAGAACCCGGCTCTACGCCTTCTGCATGGGGATACTTTGCGATCCCCCAGTTGGCAACTTCCTCACCATACTCCCCTGTCTTGATCTTCTCAATCAAAGTGGGGATGAACCAGGTACCCATGTTCATCATCGCTACATTTCCCTGGGCAAAAGCACCGGAATAATGAAGGCTGGAAGTCTTAAGGGTCGCATAATCCTGGCATACGCCATCTTCCTGCTGTTTGAGAATCATCTCATAATAAGGCTTTAAAAATGCATAATCCCCATCCACGATGGAATGCTGGCCATCCAAAATACCAAACAGCTGGACTGCAGAACGCCATGTATGATAATGAGCGCCGTATACCTCCTGGCCAGGGGTGTCGTTGGTAACGCTCCTCGCCAGCTGGTCATACTGCTCAAAGGTCATGTCATTGGAAGGATACGAAACACCGGCGTTGTCAAATACATTCTTATTGTAGAACAAAACCCAGAAATCGCTTCGAAACGGCAGTTCATACAGCTTCCCATCCACCATTACCTGATCCGTGATTCCGCCATACTGGGATAAATCCACTCCATCCTTTGCAATATAGTCATCCAGAGACTCCAGTACCCCTTTATTAACCAGAGTGGTATAGCCTGGCACATCCTTGATGGTGGCAATATCAAAATCAGAGCCGCTGCCTGTAAGTTCCGTAGCCAGAACTGTCTGATAATCCGTGGAGCCCAGATCCACCATCTCAATCTTAACTCCTGGGTTGGCCGCCTGGAACGCGTCAATCAGAGGCTGATAGTATACCGTAGAAGAAATATCCCAGACAGCCCATTTAAGAACCGTATCTCCTTCCGCCGCCTGCACCGGTTCCGCTGCTTTTGTCTCCTCTGCCTGAGATTGAGCTTCTGTTGTCCCCTCTGCCTGGGATGCCGCCGTCGTCTCCGTGTTTTCGTTTCCGCCTGCACCTCCACAGCCAGCCAGGCTCATGGCTGTCATACAGCCTGCCAATGTCAAACCAAGTATCCTTTTTTTCATTCCAGTCTCCTCCTTATTATAATACCGGCACCTGGCGCTTTGTATCCCGCGCCACTTCCTGCTGCCTGCCAGATCCGAAAGCTCCCTTCCGGTTTCCTTAAGGCCAGCACTTAGCCTTTTGACTTTGTATAGTTAGTATAGCGGACCTTTTTCATTGAGAACATGGAAAAATTCCTGCAAATAATTCACTATTTACCGGAAAAA
>JAETTS010000270.1 GCA_021769025.1 Enterocloster bolteae | reverse complement strand
CAGGGTCTCTCCTCTTCTGATAAACAGGTTCACATTCTCCCCCGCGTGAAGGGTTCGTCCTCCGCCTACTTTAAAATATTTGCAAAGCCCTTCTGCACGTACTAAAATGTCTTCTGCCATCATTTCTCCCCCCTTTCCTCTGGTGACGGACAATCAGGATGTAAAAGCCAGCAATTAGCCGTATGACCGTTCCCAAGGTCAAACTCCGGCGGAAGCTCCTCCTGGCATATCTTCATGCAATGGCTGCATCTGGCCGCAAATCCACACCCCTTAGGAGGCGTAAGCAGATCCGGCGGCGTGCCAGGGATAGCTGTCAGCTTTTCCTCCTTGGTCGTGTCCGGAGACGGAAGGCTCTTTAACAAAGCCAGCGTATATGGATGGGCTCCCCGATAGAAGATATCTCCACAGTCTCCTGTCTCCACCACCTTACCGGCATACATAACAGCGATTCGGTCCGCCGATCCGGCTACCACGCCTAAATCGTGGGTAATCAGCACAATGGCTGTATTAATCTTCTCTTTTAATGTTTTTAACAGATCCATGATCTGGGCCTGTATGGTCACATCCAGTGCTGTTGTGGGCTCGTCTGCAATCAGCAGCTTGGGATTGCAGCTTAATGCCATAGCAATCATGGCTCTCTGTCGCATACCGCCGGAAAACTCATGGGGATACTGCTTGGCCCTCTCCTCCGGATTGGGAATATTTACCTGCTCCAGACAGCGGATGGCTTCCGCCTCCGCCTCCTGTTTCGACAGTTTCTTGTGCAGCTTAATGGCCTCCACAATCTGTTTGCCCACCTGCATGGTGGGATTCATACAAGTCATGGGATCCTGGAAGATCATGGCCACATCTTTCCCTCGGATAGACTGCATCTCCTTGTCTGAAGCCGCGATAATATCATGCTCTCCCAGATGCAGCTTTCCGCCCATAATCTTTGCCGGAGGCATGGGATTTAACTTCATAATTGTCTGTGCTGTCACAGACTTGCCACATCCCGACTCTCCCACAATAGCCAGAACCTCACCTTCATCCACATGAAGAGTCACTCCGCGGACTGCCTGAACCTCACCTGCATACGTAAAAAAAGAAACTCTTAAATCCTCTATATCAAGTACTCGTTTTGCCATTCCATCACCTCCTAAGCTTCGGATCAAATGCGTCTCTCATTCCATCTCCCAGCATGTTAAATGCCAGCATGGTCAAGCTGATACAGATTGCCGGGATCATCAGCTGGGACGGATAAACACGGAAATTCTCAATACCCGCCTGGGCCAGAGAACCCCAGGAACACATAGGAAGGGGAACACCAAGACCCACATAACT
Organism: Enterocloster bolteae; assembly: GCA_021769025.1. The sequence continues at coordinate 3,092 of JAETTS010000270.1, read as the reverse complement.
TAAATACGCCTCTGAGAAAATAGCAGACGGAATCGACAAAGTAATGCGGACAATTACCACCGACAGGGTATTGGGGAGCAGATGTTTGATAATGATTCTGGAAGGCTTCGCTCCCAGCGCTTCCGCCGCCGATATAAATTCCTGTTCCTTAAGCGCCACCACCTGGCCTCTCACAAGCCTTGCCATAGGGATCCACCCTACAAGAGAATAGGCCACAATGATGGTTCCCATTCCGGGGGTTAAGATCATCATCAAAAGAATTACAATGATCAGATACGGAATTCCGTTGATGATCTCCAGAATACGCATCATGATAATATCTGTGGTTCCTCCGAAATATCCTGAGATACCTCCATAGAGAACCCCTAAGAAAAAGTCAATAATTGCACTGACAATAGCGATGGTTAAAGAAACGCGCCCCCCCATCCACACTCTGGAGAACATATCTCTTCCCAGTGTATCTGTGCCAAAAATATGCACATGACCAGCACCAGCGCTGTCCTGCTGGTCACAGACCGTCATCATAGGAGCATTGGTATGTCCATAATGCTGCTCCCTGAAATCAAAGGGGCAGATCATGGGAGCTGCAATGGAGGCGATAATCATCAGCACCAGTATCACTCCACAAACCAAAGCCACCTTATTCTTAACTAAACGACGCATCGCGTCCTGCATAAATGTCAGGCTTGGGCGGCTGATAGCCTCCCTCTCCTTGGCATTCTCGCCTATATATTCAAATCTTTCTCTCCCAATATGTTCCATACGTCATCCCTCCAGTTTTACACGCGGATCAATGAAACCATACAAAAGGTCCACCACCAGCGTACACAAAATCAACAGAGCGCCATAGAACACCGTGGTTCCTGAAATCATAGTATAGTCTAAGTCCTTAATACTCATAACAAAATATTTTCCCAGTCCCGGAATATTGAAAATACTCTCGATGACAAAGGTACCAGTCAATACAGAAGCCACTGTAGGCCCCAGAATCGTAAGTACCGGCATAATCGCATTTCTCACTGTATGACGGATGATAATCTTGGTCTGAGACAATCCCTTGGCTTTGGCAGTCTTTATATAATCCTGATTCAATACATCCAGCATGCTGGTACGCATCAGCCTGGAAACCGTAGCCAGAGAACCCAGTCCCAACGCAAAGGACGGAAGAATGGTCTTTGAAAAATCTCCCCATCCCTGTATAGGGAACAATGCAAACCCTAATAATTTTCTTAATTGAAGTCCCAAAAAATACTGGAATAATGCACCCATGATGAAACTTGGTACCGATACGCCAATCATGGCAATAAACATAGTAAGGGAATCCCATGCGCTGCCCCTCTTCACAGCAGCAACCATTCCCAGAAGAATACCTGCAATCACAGCAAATATCAATGCCCGGATCCCCAGATCTGCAGACACTAAAAATGCCTCGGAAATAATATCCATTACATCTTTGTTATACGTAATCGAGGTTCCTAAATCGCCTCTTACACAGTTTCCCAAATAGATAAAATACTGGACAATCACCGGCTTATCCAAACCATACTTTGCCTTCATGTTCTCCAGTGCCGCCCCGGTTACTGTTTTGTCCCCCAAGAACGGATCACCGGGCAGCATCCGCATCATAAAAAAGGTCAGAGTAATCAGTACAAGCAGAGTCAGCACCGCATACCCCAGACGCTTCAGCGTATATTTTAACAAAACAAACTCCTCCTTTTTTGCTGTTTATGTAACGCTTCAGCCCCTGGCCTCCCCGTTACTTTTTATCAGATACTTTTTGAAAAAAGACTTAGAGAATGGCTAAACTCCACTATTTAGACCATTCCACTAAGTCTTTTTCCATATTCTGCCCTGGTATATCACAATTCACCAGAGAGGCAAATACAGATTTTCTGTAATTTACTCGTCTAATGTGGTGTAGATCAGGTTATAAGCCTGGAATGGCAGACGCAGATAGCCGCCGCTCATCTTCTCGCTTGCCACATAGTCTTCATGACGCCAGTAGATCGGAATTACTGGTAAATCTTCAGCAATCTTGTACTCACACTGAATGAAGATCTTCTCACGTGCAACCGGGTCAAGTTCTGTCTTGGTAGACTCGATCAGGGCATCATAATCCGGGTTGCTGTAGCCGGTATGGTTGTTACCATTACCGCTCATCATCAGATCCAGGTCTGTCATCGGGTCGTTGTAGTCAGGTCCCCATCCGCCTACGCAGAAGTCAAATTCCAAAGCATTACGACGAGCTCTCCACTCGGTAATGGTTAATACTTCGATAGAAATCTCAATGCCCAGGTTCTGTCTTACCTGCTCCTGAATAACCTGAGATAACAGCTCGTTCTGAGTTCCCTCACTGGTCATCAGGCTGATCTTGATCTGGCTTGCATCAGAGTAACCTAACTCTTCCAGAGCCTTTGCCAGATACTCTTTTGCCGCATCCGGGTTGGCTGCTGCCTGATACAGAGGCTGTCCGCCATTATCTGCAACTACTGCTTCGCCGAAGGTAGCTGTGTTCACACCAGAAATTCCCAGTGACAGACATGCCGGAACCTCATTGTCATTCTTAAATACAGTGTCAATCAACTGCTTACGATCCAGAGCCTCACTTACGGCATGGCGCAGGCTTACGCTTCTGAAATCGGAAGTATCCGTTGTGTTCATCCATGCAAAGTAGCTGTATCCGCCAACATAGGAGCTTACGTCATATCCTTCAGCCTCAAATGCTGCACGCTGTTCGCCGGTTACATCCATGATATCCAGCTCACCGCCTAAGAATGCATTGTACTTTGTATTGGTATCGCTGTACTTAACAAAATTGATCTCCTCAAGAGATACTGCATCCGCATTGTACCAGGATGGGTTCTTAGCCATAGAGATGCTGCTTTCTGTCACCCAGTTGGTCATATAGAACGGTCCGTTGAATGCCAGGGTATCTGGGCTTGTACCGTACTTGTCAGCGCCAACTTCCTCATAGAATGGCTGGTAGATCGGGCTCATAACCTCAAACTTTACATACTGCAGGAAGTATGGAAGATTATTCTCCAGCTGAACCTCCAGTGTATAGTCATCCAATGCTTTGATACCTACTTCAT
>JAETTS010000269.1 GCA_021769025.1 Enterocloster bolteae | reverse complement strand
TTCTCAGCCATTCTCTGGTTCCGGATATTCCTTATCTTTCCAATACCACCATTTCAATTTTTCTGGTTCATGCTGTTCATGTTCAGCAAAATATACCGCGCAACGGAAGACATACAGGACGCACCGGTCATCTTTAAAGCCTTTTTTCAGGCAGTTCAGATGATACAGTTCTTCCGGATCCTTTCCGACTAAATCAGCGATACATTGGATTCCGATATTCTGAAGATGGCGTTCCATATTGACGCTTACGCCTGGTATTTTTTTCAAATCACAGACCATAGATTTTGTGCTTTCCATTATTCTCCTCTCCTGTATAGACAAACACTTTTATAGAGTTTATTATATCTAGTGATTCATGAACGAAACCATACCGGTGTCTGGATAGTGACGGGGCGGATACGTCAGAGTACGGGCATGCATGATGGCAGCTTGGATATTCATCGTATGATATCGTTTAAATTCCCGCATGAGATGGGACTGATCGGTATAGCCGAATTTGCTGACAGCATCTAATATATGGAATCCGGGAGAACGTACGATTTCGTTCCACAGGCATTGATAGCGCACGAGCCCACAAAGTTTTTTTGGAGTGATACCGACATACTCATGAAATAAACGTTCCATCTGACGGCTGCTGATAAAACATTCTTTTGCCAGTTGTCTGGCATTTAAGGTTCCGTTCTGCAAAAGAATTTGTCCTATGGCATGTTCAATCAAGTGATACTGTCTTGGCGGGAGCGCCTTCTTTAGAAGATAGTTCTCAACCAGAAGGCTTCGCTCTTCCAGAGAAACTTTCTCAAACAGCTGCTGGCGCAATTCCTTATCCAGCCATTGGAACCGGGACTGTACGTCATAGCAGCCATTTACTGTGCCTTTTAAGGAATCTTCAGAAAATGCACAGGCAGCCCAGGCGTAGAAGCGAATCCCGAATACCGAGACAAGATGTCCGGCCTTCTGATTCTCGTAAGCTGTGAAACAGGAGTCATTGATTCCACAAAATTTGCTGGTGATGGTGTTTTCTGTGTAGTCGATCTGATAGAGGATGTCCACGCAGGTGTCGGGAATAACCACAGTGGCGCAAGTCTGAGATTCCATTGTCGTATATGGCTTGTCACTTCCCCAAAAACAACGGATGATTCCTGTCAAAGCAGGTGACATTGGCAGAAGTTCTCTGTATGATTCGGTGCGTTTCCAAGGAGTTGCGGTCAGGGGAATATAGTATGGTCTTTTCATCATGGTCTTGGGATGTCCTTTTTAGATGTCTTTTCTATTTACATTGTTTGCCGGTGAGAGCATCCAAGGGTTTCATTCATTATACTATAAACGAGTAAGGAAAACAATAACCGCAATTATAACTCCGAAGAAGGCGAAGGAGGCAAAAAAGGCGAAAAGGGAATGATAAAAAAGGCTGCGGCATGACGACAGATTCACACAATATATGATACAGAGACCGGACAGTATAGAACCAGACAGTACAGAAACCGGACAGGTATCGGAGCTATATTATGGAAATGCTGTATTATGCTGCAGCCTTACAGTCATAAAATGATAAAAGGCTTATTTGGTTTTTACATAGGTATTCAGGTCATGAACACAGTACTCATTGTATGGGTAGCGGTCAGTGGTTACATATCCAGCCGGCGCGTCGATCAACTGAGGAATCCGGTTAATAATAGTGGCACAGGTCATCTCTACGGTAGCCGGGCGATTGACAGAAACGGTAGTCTCCGGTTCACCCATAAAAGTCCAGTCGTTCCGATCGAACTCATCTGGTGCAAATACCTTACCCACACATTCTGTCACGAATGTGATGCCTTCTTCGGTTTCTGTGGTAACCACAGCACGCATGCCAGTAGGCTCTCCGGCCTTGATGGTTGCGTTCAGGGTTGTGGAGAACAGATCCTCAGAGTGGGTAGTAGGGTAACATTTCTGGGTCTGCGAGGTGATATGCAGGTTCATCTTGCTGCAAAGCCAGCCATTCTGATTCCACATGTAGGACGGAACATAGTTACCGCTTTCGATCATGTCCTTCAGTTCGTCGGAGGACATGTTGTTGATATTGGCGATTTCCTTCTCAAAACGTTCCAGGGAGAATCCGGCTCCATGGCCTTCAGCCAGAGCGATGCCGTAATCTTCTACATTGTACCAACTGCTGCCGAGAATCTTGGTGATCTTAAAAGAGGAGCCAGCCAGATTGGTTACCATGGTGCCCCATACCAGGTCACAGTATCCGACACCGGTCAAGGTACAATTCCCTTCTTTGGCCATTTCATCCAGTTTATGTGTCAAAGCAGGAGAGGAGTTCCAGGGATACAGTGCCTCTTCACAGGTTGTGATAGCGTTGATACCGTGCTTGGCGCAGATCATAAAAATATCTTCCAGTTCTGCAACGGTGCTTCTGGTGGCAATGATGCATACATCTGGCTTAAGAGTACCCAAAATCTGATCCGCCTGATCCGCAGGGGAAACCGTGATGCCCGTAGCCGGATAATTGTCGTCTACGATTTCTGCGGCATCCTTTCCCAGAACAGCAGGATTCACATCAAAGGCAGCTACCAGAGCGGCTCCTTTTTCAATTCCATAACGGATCAGATATTTGCCCATCTTACCGCAACCATACTGTGCAAACGTGATTTTTCTTTCCATAGCGCAAACCTCCTTTTTGATTTCATATACTCATAAGATCTCTCTTGTATTTGCCCCTGCAGTTGATTTTCTGTAATACCTAAAGTATTTAACATACATTCATTCCTATGCCTCATAAACAAGTGCATATCGGACTATCTGGTCAAAACTTACCTGACAAAATCAGGAACAAGAAAGACCTGGAAGTACGGTTAAACGTGTATTGATAACCTTAATGGACAAGGGAGCATACAATTTCCTTATTGGGCAAGGGTGAACTGATCTACCAGTTGCTTTAGGCTGCCGGCCTCGGCGGACAACTCCTCGCTGGCAGCTGCACTTTCCTGGGCAGTGGCACTGTTGGTCTGGACGACAGAGGAAATCTGGTCAATTCCCAGTGTCACCTGGTTGATGGCAGTGGTCTGGTTCTCCACAGCCTCCACTACAATATCCATCTTGGCAGTCACATTGCCGGCGAGTTGGCTGGTCCGCTCCAGGGACTCTGTAACTTTGTTCACTACCTGGCTGCCTTCTGTGACGGCGGTAATGGAACTTTCGATCAGTTCCTTGGTCGCCTTGGCTGCCTCGTCAGACTTGGAGGCCAGGTTGCGCACCTCATCGGCCACAACAGCGAACCCTTTGCCGGAGGCACCTGCTCTGGCAGCTTCAACAGCAGCATTTAAGGCTAGGATGTTGGTCTGAAATGCGATGCTCTCGATGGCAGCGATAATCTTGGATATCTCCTCGGAGGAAGTGGATATCTTCTCCATAGCGCTGTTTAAATCTTTCACATAATCTACACTGATTCCTAACTGTGCTCCAGCCTGGCCAACAAACTGCCCTGCCTCCTCGGCTGCTGCAGAAGTCTTCTGGGCACTCTGGGAAATGTCGTTGATGGTTGCCGCCAGCTCATCCACGGCGCTGGCTTGTGAGATGGCACCCTGACTTAGATTCTGTGCACCCATGGATACCTGTCCGCTGGCAGAGGATACCTGCTTGGCAGAGTTGTCGATCCGGCGGATAGTGTTGCTTAACTCCACTTTCAGATTGCGCATAGAAAGAAGGATACTCTGGAATTCACCTACATACGCATCCCGATGGGTAGATTGAATATTAAAATTCTGGTTTGCCATCTCGTTAAGCAAATAACCGATATCGTTGATAATAATATTCAAGCCCTTTACCATATCAGCTGTAGAACGGGTCAGCTCTGCCGTCTCGTCTTGGCCGTGTGCCTGGGGAACTGGGGATTTTAAGTCGCCCTGTACCAACAGTTTCATCCGTTCGGCACAGGCTTTCATCGGCATACTAATATTGTTGGACAGTTTTAACGCCACCACAATGGAGACCAAAATAGAAGCCGCGATCACCACTAGGTTGATGATGATGCCAAAATAAGTGTTGGCCAAATATTCGGATTTTAATACAGTGACAGCCACACTCCAGCCGTCTGTACTGCCAACCGGGGCACAGGCGATAAAACGGCTTCCGTCAGAACTGCGGAACATGCCGAATGCATTCTTGCCTTCCCGCATGGACTTGTGGAACCCAGCCAGCTCTTTTAAAGAAGAATTGCTCTGGGCTTCCCGCTCAATATTCTGTGTGGTGATGGTATCTAAGGTAATATCGGCGATGGTATCGCCGGATTTGTTGATCATATAAGCACGGCTGCTGTCACCTACTTTGATGGAGGAGACAATGTTGTTTAAAAAGGTCTCCGGCGGTACAAAGTAGACCACTCCAACGATCTGGCCGCCATGGCTTCCTTCGGAATAAAGAGGAGCCGCTACCATGATGGATAACTCTCCTGTGATCTTGCTGATCATC
>JAETTS010000268.1 GCA_021769025.1 Enterocloster bolteae | reverse complement strand
TGTTCGGCGTGACGGATAAGGAGAAGGGAAAGGAGATACTTGGTTACCTTCTGGAACTGACAGGGCTTACAGGATTTGGGAAAGCCAGGCCGTCCCAGCTGTCCGGCGGCATGCAACAGCGTGTTGCCCTGGCAAGAGCCTTGGCATATGAACCGGATTTCCTTCTGATGGATGAACCCTTCGCCGCACTGGATTATTTTACAAGGAAGCAGATGCAGCAGGAGTTATTGCACATCTATGAAACGGAGAAAAAAGGAATCCTGTTTGTGACTCACAGCATTGAGGAGGCTTTGACAATAGGAACCCATCTTGTGATTTTGGAGAATGGAGTCTGCGGCATGGAGTACGATCTGCAAAAGACACGGTTCCCAAGAGATCTGCTCTCAGGAGAGATGACAAGGCTGAAAAGGGAACTGATTGCCCGAATTGAGGAAGGACAAGGCTGGGGCGGTCAATGGGAAAATGCCAAGGAGGCTGTAAGGGATCCTTAAAAAAGAACCGATGGATGGTTGATAACGGCAGCAAGATAGGCCGTTGCATATAGAATAAAAGAAATGGAGGAGTTTATATTATGAGAAAGAAGGGAATTGCTTGGATGCTTGTGGCTGGGTTGTTGATGTCTGTGGCAGGCTGCCAAGGACAAAGTGAAAAGGCGGGAAGCAAGGGAGCAGAGGCGTCGGCGGCTGCCGGAACAGAGACAACGTCGGCTTCTGTCGGGGCAACTACGGCAGAAGGAGGCAGCACTGACGGCCAGGAGACAAAGGAAAACGGCGCAGAACCGGAAACCGACATGACAGCATCGATTCTGGCAGAGGAAAAGGGAACCATCGCTGTGACATATGTAAAATCACCGTTAAATGTGCCGTCCATTGTGGAGAAGGATCAGGAGATTTTTGCCAAGGTGTTTGGGGAACTGGGATACGGAGTGACCTATTCTGATCTGACAACAGGACCGGAACAGACTCAGGCCCTGGCTTCCGGAGATATTCAGTTTCTCTATGCCGTAGGCGCGACTTCCGTTATTCTGGCAGCGTCCAATGAGGCGGATATCAAAATTATCAGCAGTTACAGCCGCTCGCCCCAGGCCTTTAAGCTGTTTGGCAAGGATGACTCTGTGAAGTCGCCAGAGGACTTAAGAGGAAAAAAGGTTGCAGGCCCCAAGGGAACCATCCTTCATGAACTTCTGGTTGCCTATCTGGCAAAGGGCGGGATGACGGAAGATGATATTGAATTTATGTCTATGGGAATCCCGGATGCCCAGGCTGCGTTGGCAGGAGGCAGCGTGGACGCGGCTCTTCTGGCAGGACCTACGGCCTACAATATGGAAAAAGACGGATTTACGGTTATTACAGATGGAACTGGCCTGACAGAGGCCACGATTGTGGTGGCTGCCAGCGGGAACTATATAGATACCCATCCGGAGGAGGTAAAGGCATTCCTTGCAGCACAGAAGGAGGTTCTGGATACCATTGATGCAGATCCGGAAGCTGCAATGGAAGCCACGGCAAAGGAAACGGAACTGACAACTGATGCGGTAAAGGAAATGTATCCTATGTATGACTTTGATATGACCATTCGGGATTCAGATATTGAGGCGATGAAGAAGACCGTTGTCTTTATGAAAGACAATGGAATGATTGAAAACGATGTGGATGTGGAGGCTCTGATCTGGAGAGCAGAGTAATCCGCAAGTCTGGCAAAAGAAGGAAATCGGGAGGACAAAAATAGCAAATATGAATGCAGTGGATAAACTGATTGGCGGACAGCATATGACAAAGGAAGACTTTATAGAAATCCTTTCCGACGACAGAGCCCAGGAGATGACAGCCCGTATGAAGGACGAGGCCGTAAAGGTTCGGAAACAGTATTATGGTACAAAAGTGTTTACCCGTGGGTTGATTGAATTTACCAATTACTGCAAAAACAACTGCTATTACTGTGGAATACGAGGGGGCAACAAGAATGCCCTCCGTTACCGACTGACAAAAGAAGAGATTCTGGAATGCTGCCAGGAAGGATATGGACTGGGGTTTCGTACCTTTGTCCTCCAGGGAGGAGAGGATCCATACTATACAGATGAAATCATGGCAGACATAATACGGCGGATCAAACATGCCTACCCGGATTGCGCCGTGACTCTTTCCCTTGGGGAAAGGCCTTATGAAAGCTATAGCCTGCTTCGGGAAGCCGGAGCAGACCGGTATCTGTTACGTCATGAGACAGCGGATGAGACACACTATCAGCTGCTCCACCCTGGAAATATGAGCTTGATGGCCCGCAAGCAATGTCTGTACAACTTAAAGGCCTTAGGCTATCAGGTGGGAGCAGGCATGATGGTGGGAAGCCCGGGACAGACCAGAGAAACCCTTGCAGAGGATCTGCTGTTTTTACAGGAACTTAAGCCGCATATGGTAGGAATCGGTCCTTTTATCCCTCATCATGACACCCGTTTTGCCAGGGAACCGGCAGGCAGCGTGGAGCAGACTTTGTACCTGCTGTCTGTCGTCCGCCTTCTTCTTCCAAAGGTGCTTCTTCCAGCCACCACCGCGTTAGGAACCATGGATCCCTTGGGTAGGGAAAAGGGGCTGGCAGCAGGTGCCAATGTGGTGATGCCCAATCTGTCTCCCCTTAAGAACCGGAAACAGTATGACTTGTATGACAACAAGATCTGTACAGGGGAGGAGTCGGCTCAATGTGTTGAATGCCTTAAGACACGAATTGCATCTGCAGGGTATGAGATGGTGGTGGAACGGGGAGATTATGCACCTTAAAACCCACCTACTATGTTGCTGAGATGTTTTGGAGGAAATTTCAAAATATTCTTGACAATTGACACAATCTATATTATACTATCGGAGGTATCGAGGCGTGGCTCAGTTTGGTAGAGCGCTGCGTTCGGGACGCAGAGGCCGCAAGTTCGAATCTTGTCGCCTCGATTGGTTACATGGTATGGCCTGTTGGTCAAGCGGTCAAGACGACGCCCTCTCACGGCGTAAACCCGGGTTCGATTCCCGGACAGGACATTTGCTGTTGTACAGGATACAACAGCTATTTTACAGAATAGCCTTAAGAGATGCTTCCGTGGCTCAGCTGGTAGAGCAACGCATTCGTAATGCGTAGGTCGCCGGTTCGAATCCGGCCGGGAGCTTTAAAAAGGAGAAAAGTGCGTATCTGTCGAGGGATATGCACTTTTTATGTTTTAAATAGTAAAATCAGCAGTGTTCAACCAATCCGTTCTTTGTGTCAGATCAGGGAGATGCCTCCGTCAATGAAAGGACCCTTTCCGTCAATGGCTGCTTTTCTATAGCCATTATCCCCTACTGCTATTGAAAAACGATGAATCAGATGTGGGTGTACCGTATTACCCACCACGCCTAAGTTCCGATGAGAGGGAAAATCTAAGGATAAGGCGTAAAATCGTTGCTTCTGCGTGGTTTTTGGAGGAACTACGAGTTGCGTGGAGGCGATGAATATGGAATAATGGGGGCAACAAAAACAGCAGCACACAGCAACAGGCAACACAACAAAACAGAAACAAAGGAGAGAGAAAGTTGACGAAGAAACGAAGCAAGACAGCAGAATACTCGGAGAAGGCTTTCGACAGGGCGCTGGAGGAGTTTGAGGGTCTCCATCACGATGTAGGGTTTCAGTTCCTTCACACGGCGGTAGCAGATTACCGGCTGACAGGCAATAAACAGTCAAGAGTAAGGGGGCTTCATGGGGCAACTCTTTTGGCAGGAAGGTTCAATGGGATAGGAAACTATATCAGGGCATGGAATAAGGACATGCCGGGATGGCTCATTGTGGACTGTCTCATGAATATACCTCTTTTGTACTGGGCAAGCGAGGAAATGAAGGATCCCAGATTTGCCTATGTGGCTGACCAGCACGCCCATACGGCTATGAGGCTTTTGGTGCGGGAGGATGGTTCCTGTAACCACATTGCAATTTGTGACCCGGCCACAGGGGAACTTCTTGAGTTACCAGGCGGTCAGGGATTTGGCTCCGGATCGTCCTGGTCCAGAGGCCAGGCGTGGGCTCTTTATGGCTTTGCCCTGGAGTACAGACATACAGGGAAGAAGGAATATTTGGATACAGCGAAAAAGGTGGCGCATTATTTCATAGCCAATGTGGCGGCCACAGGTTATGTGTCTGTGTGCGATTTCAGAGCGCCTAAGGAGCCGGTATACTGGGATACCACAGCGGCTGCCTGCGCTGCCTGCGGCCTTTTAGAGATCAGTGAGGCTGTCGGGGAGTTGGAAAAGCCCCTGTATTATGACAGTGCCGTAAGGATTCTTATGGCTCTGGAGGAAAAACATTGTAACTGGGAGTTGGAAAAGGACTCTATTCTGCAGGACGGAACGGAGGCTTATGGACAGGAGCATGGAACCCACATTCCAATTATTTATGGGGATTACTTTTTTGTGGAAGGGATCTTGCGGCTTCTTGGAAAATCATTTATGATATG
>JAETTS010000267.1 GCA_021769025.1 Enterocloster bolteae | reverse complement strand
TGCCAGAATTCAGAATTTTGAATAGGAGAATTCCACAGAGATGGTTTCTCCTATACTTTTGCAGAGTCTGATATATTACAAATATATTTGTAATATATATTATTGAAAGGAGAATTCCCAAATGGAGAGAAAACTCATAAAAATCGAGGAACATGACAATGTTGCTGTGGCGGTAGAGTCCATAAAAAGGGGACAGACCGTTATAGCCGGCCAGACTGAGGTTACCGCCCAGGAGGACATCCCCTTCGGACACAAAATCGCTCTCAGAGATATAGAAGCAGAGGAAGCGGTTATTAAATACGGATATGCCATCGGACATGCCTCCTGTCCCATCAAAAAGGGCTCATGGGTACACAGTCATAACCTTGCAACTAACCTGAAAGGCATGCTCACCTACACTTATGAGCCTGATATCCCCCGCCCGGCCAATGTTTCCGGTATTTCACGTACATTTCGCGGATACGTCCGCAAGGATGGAAACGTGGGTATACGAAACGAGATTTGGATCATCCCCACTGTATCATGCGTCAATACAACGGTACGGATGCTGGCCGACATGGCGGCCAGGGAATGCGGGGAACTCTGTGACGGCATTTATGCCTATCCCCACAACGCAGGGTGTTCCCAGCTCGGTGATGATTTTGAAACAACACAAAAAATCCTGGCCAGCATTGTCCATCATCCCAATGCAGGAGGCGTACTGTTGGTAAGCTTGGGATGCGAAAATAATGATTTAGAACATTTTCTTCCTGTTTTAGGAGAAATTGATGAGAGCCGTGTTAAAATGATGGTGACTCAGGATGTGGAAGGGGACGAACTTGAGTATGGTATGGAGCTGATTCGTGAGCTTGCCCAGGAACTAAGCCAGGACCAACGCGAGGATGTACCTGTGAGCAAACTAAAAATCGCTTTTAAATGCGGCGGTTCCGACGCGTTCTCAGGAGTGACAGCCAATCCCCTCTGCGGACGCATTGCCGACTGCATTACCGCATTGGACGGAAGCGCTGTCCTGACCGAGGTTCCTGAGATGTTTGGCGCTGAGACCATTCTGATGAACCGCTCCGACTCAGACAAAACATTTCATCAGGTAGTGGAACTAATCAATGGATTCAAACAATATTATCTGGATTACGGCCAGCCTGTTTATGAGAATCCTTCTCCCGGGAATAAAAGGGGCGGTATTACCACGCTGGAAGAAAAATCCCTGGGCTGTATACAAAAAGGCGGCAAGGCCATGGTGACAGGTACTCTGCAATATGGGGAGCGTTGTATAAAACCAGGTCTGAACCTTATGACCGGTCCCGGAAATGACAGTGTATCCATAACGGACCTGCTCTCCTGCGGAGCCCAAATCCTGTTCTTCACCACCGGCAGGGGCAATCCCTTGGGCGCAGCTATTCCTACCATAAAAATAGCCTCCAACAATGTTCTTTATGAGCGCAAGGAGAGGTGGATAGATTACAACGCCGGAACCATACTGGACGGAAAAACGTTTGATGATGCAGCCCATGAGCTTTGGGACCTGATGATACAAACGGCATCCGGCCAACATACAAAAAATGAAATCTACGGATACAGAGAAATCATGATTTTCAAAAACGGTGTACTGCTTTAACACCAGGAGGAGGCACTTATGGCATTAGAGACTAAAAAAGAAGGAAATATAATAACAGAACTGGCTTCCAGTGTAAGACTTCCAAAAATGGTAAAAGTCAAACAGCTTCTGGACCATAGCCATATTGATATTAATGAGATTCCGGGAATTGTACGCAGTGAACTTGATCGTGAGGAACTGAGGGCCCGAATCAAACCAGGCGCAAGTGTTGCCATAACCTGCGGAAGCCGCGGAGTTGCCAATATAGCAGTAATCATCCGGGCCATTGTGGATTTTGTGAAGGAATGCGGCGGAAGTCCCTTCATATTCCCGGCTATGGGAAGTCATGGAGGAGCCACTGCCCAGGGGCAGCGTGAAATACTGGCCAGTTACCATGTTACAGAGGACACTATGGGATGCCCTATCAAGGCTACCATGGAAGTGGTTCAGGTTGGCGAGACACCTGACGGTATGCCGGTCTATGTAGACCGATACGCATATGAGGCTGACGCCATCATACTATGCGGACGTGTAAAAGCCCATACGGCCTTCAGGGGTCCCTACGAGAGCGGCATCATGAAGATGGCTGTTATTGGTCTTGGGAAACAAAAAGGAGCTGAGACAGTCCATCGCAACGGCTTCTGCGAACTTGGGACCATGCTTCCTGTCATTGGAAAGGTCGTTTTGGAACATGCGCCTGTAATCGGAGCTCTGGCTTTGGTGGAGAATGCCTTTGACCAGACCTGTATCATCAAAGGTATGCTGAAGGAAGAAATATATGAAGAGGAGCCCAAACTGCTAATTGCCTCCAAACAGAGGCTGGGAAAGATTTATTTTGACAACATCGACGTTCTGGTGGTGGACCGGATTGGCAAAGATATCAGCGGAGATGGCATGGACCCCAACATAACAGGACGGTTTGCTGTTCCTTATATTAACGAGGGCATTAAAATCCAGCACATTGCGGTTCTGGATCTGACAGATGAGACACATGGAAACTGCAACGGACTGGGGCTTGCAGACGTAACAACCAAACGGCTGGTGGATAAAATTGATGTGGACTGTACATATCCAAATGTGGTGACATCCACAGTGCTCTGCACACCTAAAATACCGCTGTTTACCCATTCTGACAAAACATGTATACAGATTGCCCTGCGCACCTGCAATTATATTGACCGCGAACATCCGAGAGTGGTGAGAATAAAAGATACGATGAACTTAGAGGAGATTTACATATCTGAGGCTATGTTAAAGGAAGCGGAAGAATCAAACCATGTAATCGTATCCGGCCCGCCGAAAGACTGGGTTTTTAACGAAGAGGGAAATCTTTGGTAATTGTTTTTATTCAGATAATGAACCGTACCGTGGATAGGTGCGGTCCACATATAAAATCAACATCTATTGGAGGAGGATATTATGTCAGGTACATTACTTGTCGTTAACTTAATCGTTGCAATCGCTCTGATGATTGCGCTTATACTTATACCCAAACTGAATCCCGCTATCAGCTTAGTCATTGCCAGTATCTATATGGGCGTATCCTGCGGATTGGGTTTTGTCACATCCATTGACACGATTGCCTCTGGTTTTGGCAATATGATGGCCAGCATAGGACTGCCTATCGGCTTTGGAGTGATTCTGGGACAGCTCATGAGCGATACCGGAGCTGCTAAGGTAATTGCAAAAACCATTGTACATTCTGTTCCCAATAAATTTGTACTGTATGCCGTGGCAATAGCCGGATTCATACTGGCTATTCCCGTATTCTTCGATGTAACCTTTATCATACTGATCCCCATTGGCATTGCAGTTGCCAAAGAGGTGAACAAACCTCTGGCCTATGTAGTAGGCGCTCTCACCATCGGAGACGGCATTGCGCAGACTCTGGTGCCTCCTACCCCCAACCCTCTGGCTGCAGCGGATCTGCTGCATTTCAATCTGGGAACCATGGTAATCATGGGCCTGATTATCGGAGCTATCGCAACGGTTGTTTCCGTATTTATCTATACAAAAATACATGATACCGGCTTTTTTAAACCTGAAAAGGATATGAACCCCAACGCGGAATTGTTCAGCGAAGAAAAAGAATTAGAATCAGATAAGCAGCCCTCTTTCCTGGTATCCTTTCTTCCCATACTGATTCCTGTTGTATGTATCCTTACAGGCACAGGGGCTGACGCCATCTATGACGAGACACCTATGGTAGCCCAATTCCTCGGCAATAAGATCATTGCTATCCTGTTGGGAACACTCTGTTCCTATCTGATTGGTTACAAGTATCTGGGACGGGACAAGGTTGAGGCATCCGCAGGAGAGGCATTAAAGCAAGCCGGTATTGTTCTGCTCATAACTGGAGCCGGAGGTTCATTCGGTTCCATCATCTCAGCCACTGACATCGGAAATGCCCTGGTCACAACATTGAGCATCAATAGCGGTTCCGTAATAAAGGTATTGTTCCTGGCTTATTTTATCGGCTGCATATTCCGTATTGCCCAAGGTTCCGGTACAGTAGCCGGTATTACCGCCATGACAATCATGGCGACCATTGCTCCCAGCGTGTCCATCCACCCTGTCTATATCGCACTGGCCGCACTGGCGGGAGGAATCAGTGTGGGACATGTCAATGACAGCGGTTTCTGGGTCGTAAGTAATTTATCGGGATTTACCGTAACCGGCGGTTTGAAAACTTACACTGTAGCACAAATCATCATGTCTGTCTCCATTATGATATTAACCCTTTTATTTGCACTGGTACTTCCAGGTGCAATTGGGTAATATTATGTAAGTGGGGGGTGTCGCAAAATCATCAAAATAGATGATTGAGCGGCACCCTCGCTCTGTATATAGAAAAAAATCAGGAGAAAATCATTTT
>JAETTS010000266.1 GCA_021769025.1 Enterocloster bolteae | reverse complement strand
GTCTGCATACTGGCTGCATAAATCGTATATTTCCTGATTCAATGCAGAATCCAGCCCATTTGTATCCTTTGCTATCATCTCCACGCTGGGAATTTCCACCGATATTTTCCAGTCCCCTTCATCCCTCTCGTAAGACCGGAAGGTAAGAATCCGCGCCGCTGCTCCTATGACAGGGAGTCCTGCCGCCATTTCCGCAAAAGCTGTGTTTGTGTTTAACGCCGTAGTAAATACCAGTACAAGGGCTGCTGCCATACCTGCACATGTTCCCCATATCCTGTGTTTTCTGCGTATCCTGACCGTTGGTATTCTTTGCCTCTGACTTTTCCGCTTTTCCTCTGACCGGACAATTGCTGCCTTGACCCGCCCGGACAGTTCCGCGGGAATAGGTATCTCCTCATATCTTTTTCTTGCATCTTCTATCTGTCTCATAAGTCCGCCTCCTGTATATTTTGTTTTAACAGTTTCAAACCACGGTATAATTTTGCCTTCACCGTATTCAGATTGGTCCTTGTTACGTAAGCTATTTCCTTCAGCGTCAGCTCCTCGAAATAGCGGAGCTTTATGATGGTCTGCACATCCTCCTCCAGCCGGTTTAACTGCTCGTAAACATCGTACTCATGGTTGTATCCTTCTTCATAATATGGTATCTCCTGCCCCATTCCCTCCTCTGTGGGAATCTCCATCTTCTGTTTCCTGAGCAGCAGCAGGCTCTCATTTACAAGAATACGGTAAAACCATGTTTTTACGGCATTTTCATTTCTGATCGCCTCATAGTGGTCCAATGCCTTGCAGACAGCATTCTGGACAATATCCATGGCGTCCTCCTGGTTATGGACATAACTGTAGGCCAGCCTGTAAAATTTCTCCTGGTTGCTGACGATATAGTCCACAATTCTGTTATATAAATCTTCCTTCATGGGGTTTACATCCCTCCTTGCAGTGTTGTTTCGCGGCACATCATAGCGGTACATCTTTGCTGCTGATATATAGATTCTTCTTTCGTCTTAAAAGTTGCATATGATTAAGTTTTTTAACCATAAAATGCAGTCAGGGCAGGAATCCGATGTTTCACCGATTCCCGCCCCGCCTGGTACCTGGCATTTACTGCCCCATTCTGTTTTATGTCCATTCTTACCGGAATGCCGCCATATGTTCCGACGCCATCCGCTTCATTGGTTTGACTGAGTACAGGCAGACCGCCATAGTCAGTATATCCGCTGCCGGCTGTGCCAGATAAATTCCCGTGACACCCATTATTCCGGGCAAAATCAGTATGAATGGGACATAAAACAGTCCCTGGCGTATGACGGACAGGAATAATCCATATCTGGAAGAACCAATGGTTTGAAATGTAATTGTCATCATGTAGCACAGCCCAAAAGCCGGATAAAGGGCCACCTGGGAAATCAAAAGCCTGACACCGTAATCAATGACAGCCGGATTCCTGTTAAACAGCATAATCAACGGCCTGGCCAGAAGAATATAGGTTCCCGCCACCAGCACGGTAAGAATCAGGGATGTCCTCAATGCAAAGCGTACGGACTCATGAAACCGTTCCTCCCTGTTGGCCCCAAAGGAGTAGGCGGCTACCGGCTGATATCCCTGCATGAACCCCATGACTACATAGCATCCAATCAGCACCAGGCGCTGTACCACACCGTATGCGGCTATAATAAGGTCTGCGTCTGTCATGGACTTTGCTGCTATATTGGTAAGGGATGTTGCCGCCGCAAGGCAGATCTGTATAACAGCTGTAGGTATACCGATAAGTGTGACGGATTTGATTAGAGTCCACTGGGGTTTAAAATATTCCCTCTTTATTTTAATGATGGAACGTCCGGATAGGTAGAACCATCCCAGGATAAAAAATGTGACAAACTGTGAGACTGTTGTGGCAAGGGAAGCCCCCTCCACTCCCATTGCAAACCCCCAGTCAAACATAAAGACAGGGTCCAGCACCACATTAAGAGCAGCACCCGTCACAACCGCGATAGATGAGATCTTTACAGATGACTCTGCCCTGGCCGCGCAGTTCATACTCTGGGCGGGAAGATTGGCAAGGGCCGCCACAAACATCCAGAATGCGTACTCCCCGGCCTGGGGCAGCACAGCTTCGGAGGCTCCGAAGGCCCGCAGTAAAGGCTCCATGAAAATGATACCTGCCGCACATAGAAACATTCCAATGAATACAGATAACCCAACCACGGATGTGACCGTCCTGTTAGCCCCCATCTTATCGCCCGCTCCCAGTTGTCTGCCAGCCAGCACCGCTGCCCCTGCCGCAAAAATATTTTCCACTGAAACCATGATGAGCAGCAGCGGAAGGGTAACGCCTACAGCTGCAAGCGCAATATCTGAACCAAGCATTCCGATGTAAGCTGTATCCACAATATTGTAGACGGCCTTTGCCAATAAGGCCAGGGTGGCCGGAACTGCCAGCCTGGTAATGGCCCTGGAGGGCTTCATATCACCCAGTATGGAATCCTGACGTGCGTTTTCTTTCTTCATATGTCCACATCCTTTCGTTCCACCACACCATGGAGAAGCACATCCAATGCTCTCCTGCAATCCTCTTCATGTGTCTTGAAATCAATCTCCCTCTCCCCGGATGTCTGATACTTTGCATTGATATAATCCTGAAACTGCAGGAATATATCCACCACCGTTTCCCGTGACACCCCGCCCCTGAGCTTAAGAGGCTCCAATATCCGGTTCAATATAGATATATTAAATTCATCGAACCCGGATTTGCGCTGCCTGACGGCTGATTCCAGATGGGCCGGCGGCATGATAACCGCCTCGCAGAAAATCCTGCGGTACATGGGAAATGCCTGGAAAAATTCAAACCTGGCGTCAAAATAAAGCTGCAGCTGTCTGTGGACGGTTTCCCCTTCCAATATCAGCTTTTCTCTCAGATATTCCGTCAAAGCCCCAAAACATCCATCCACACAGGCCAGATACAGCTCATCCTTGGTCTGGAAATAATGGTAAATGATTCCCTTGGACACACCCTCACAGCTGCATATATTGTTAACGGAACTGGCTCCATATCCTTGTTCCGCGAATTCCTTCAGCGCGCTCTCCATAATCCGGTGTTTTGTCTGTTGATTTTTCTCTTCCCGCTTCATGAACATTCCCCTCCAAAATTATTGACCACTCGGTCTATTTATGATTAGGATATCACAAATTGACTAAGTGGTCAATAATTTAAATCTGAAATATTTATAATCTGCTATCCGGTGCAAAGACTGTCAGTCTACCACCGCCCCTTCCAGGGACATCACCCGCAGGGAAGATCCTGCCCATGCCTCATCATACAGTATTACCCTGGCGAAAAGGCACTCTGGAGCCGCCTCACAAGCCGCGGCAGTATTGCAGATCATCCATGCTGTTGTTTTTAGCCCAGAAGCTGCTCAAACGCTGCTGTCTGCATCGGACGGTAATAGTAATAGCCCTGGGCGATGTGGCAGCCAATATCCTGGAGTACTTTTACCTGTACTTGGGTTTCCACTCCTTCGCATACGACCTCCATCCCCAGCTCCGAGGCCATGTTCACCAGATTTTCAATGACAATCTGCTCCCGCGGTCCCTGAAGCCCGGCACATACAAAGCTGCGGTCCAGTTTGAGGACATCCGCCCTCAGCCTTTGCAGCTGCCCCAAGGAGGAATATCCGGAGCCGAAATCATCTATGGCAATCTGAAATCCGCGCATCTTCAGCTCCGTCAGGGCGGAGGACACACTCTCAGGTGCATCGGCAATCGCACTTTCGGTAATCTCCACTTCCAGCAGATGATGGGGAACCTGGAACCGATCAGCAATTTCAGAAACCTGGCCGGCAAACCCGTCATGTCCGAAATGCATCTGCGAGAAATTACATGAGACTGTAACAGCGGGACGTCCCTCATCCAGCCATCTGCGTACTGTGCGGCATACCTGCTCAAACATATGAAGGTCCACTCGAACAATAAGACCCTTCTTTTCAAAAAATGGAATGAAGGACCCCGGCATAAGAAGCCCCTGTTCCGGGTGATTCCAGCGAACCAGGGCTTCGCAGCCCACAATCCTGCCTGTATCCATGTCCACCTTTGGCTGGTAATACGCCTCAAATTCCCCCTGTTCCATCGCGGAGGCCAGCCTTCCCTCCAGCCCCTGTTCAAACAGGGCCTTATTCCGCATCTGCTCATCATATAGGAAGCAGCTTCCGCCTGCCGCTGTCTTAGCGCTGCGCATGGCATAGTTCGCAAAGTCAAGCATCTGTTTCATGTCGTTAGTCTCGCCAGCATCCGCCTGGTAAACACCAAAGGATACCGCGATCTCATAAGGTATGATTCCCCTCTCCCCACGCCACTTGTTCAGCACCGCCTGGATATGCATCAAATCAGCAGCAAGCGTTTCCCATTGTTTGTAATGCCTGAGCATCACGAAGTTATCAGCCGAAAGCCTGGCGCAGCACTCCCTGTCCTCCATTGATTTCTG
>JAETTS010000265.1 GCA_021769025.1 Enterocloster bolteae | reverse complement strand
CAGCTGCCGGTTCACAATCTCCATCTCCAGTTCCAGCTTGTCCGCATAGCTTACCTTCCTGGCGGCCCGTTCCTGCAATTCATAAGGTTCTTCAAGTGTAATCCCCCATTTCAGGAACAGTTTCAGCGTTGCCTGCATTGGATGTGCCCCTGTCTTCGTCACAATAAATGTTCCCTTTTTCAGTGCCTTGATTTCATCCGGTGTCATAAGCGGACGCGCAATCATCTGCAGGCTCTGGGACGGATCGTTCCTTCCCCTGCTGACATATCCGGACAATACAGTCCTGTTTCCCATATGTTTTGACAGCACTTCCGCTGACTCGGAGTTTGGTGCAAACCCACCAAAAATGCCGTCCTGACAGTTATCAGTAATGATTTCACTCCCCTCTTTCCCATAGTTTTTCTGGAGCTGCGCAAAGCTCTGGATGATGGCTACAATGGAACACCGCCTGGATCGAACGGCGCTGAATGCCATCTCCAGTGATTCGATTTTGGGTATGGTCCCTATCTCATCCAGATAGAACATCACACGGTTTTTAAGCTTCCCTCCCTGTTCATCCGCGACCGCCAGAAGCTCCCTGTATAGCTGCTGGACAATCAGCGACGCCATAAAATACTTGGTCGCGTCTTCCTCCGGAAGGACAACAAAAATCGCTGATTTCGTATTGCAGAAACGCTCCGCGTCAATTACTGTATCAAAGCACAGGATCTGCTCCAGCTCTGAATCCAAGAAAGCGTTCAGCCGGGATAACGCAGTGGACATAACGGAAGCCATGGCCTGGTCCCCGGTATTGAGGGCAGAGCCCGCAAACCATTTTGCTTTGTGGTCCGGGGGCAGCTTATCCATCAGCAGTTGGAACTGATTCTTTCCTTTTACGCCACTTGGCGCCAGTAAATCCTGAATTAGTTTAAATACTGAGATAATATGCCGTTTTTCCGGAGGACAGTATTCCGCAATCAATAGAATCGAAGCTGTCAGAAGACCTTCCGCCGCATCATAAAAATAGGCATTCTGTCCATAAGATGCCGCGTCCCCTCCACTGGAATTGATAATGGTCTTTGAGGTGATTTTTGCGTACTTTTCTGCTTTTGCCTTTGCAGCCAGATTGCTCTTATCATTCTGGTACTGGTCCATATACTGGTTGACCAGATGCAGCAGGTTATTGCCATCACTTTTTGTGGGATTTCTTAAATCAATAACAGCAGCCTCATATCCATAGTACTTCTTTGCTATACCTGCATAATTCCGAAACAGATCCCCCTTTGTATCGGTTGCCAGAAATGACATTCCTGACGCACAGGCATATTCAATGTTCGGATACAGAAAGTACGCTGTCTTTCCCACACCGGCTGACCCAATCATGAGCGTGTGGACATCATCCGTATCAACCAGCGCAGTTACTCTTTTCCCTTTAAAGACTCCCCCCACTATCAGTCCCTGCGCTTCCGGTAATCTGCTTCCCCTGCGCCATGCTTCAGGAAGATATTCCACATGCGTAAATGTCCTTCGGATTTCCTGTTTCGTTGCAAAACGGGCCGTTCCGTGCTGACCGTCCCCTACTGTCTTACTTTTGATTCCATCCAACGTATAATGGCCGGATAACATTGCAATCCCGCTAATCACTGCAAACATGAAGAGTCCTATGACAATTAACAGTGTCACACCAGAACCATCCATCCTGCTACACCTCCTGTTCTTTAATCCCTTCCACGCAGGTAACTGTTACGTTCCTATCAGACTCTTGTTGCTGTTCTTCAGTTATCTTGCTGATCTGGATGTAACATTTCATACAGGCCATGATGAACGTTCTGAAGGCGTCCGTTCCTGTTTCCATATTTTCTTTAGGACATTTCTGCATATCCAATGGACAAATGGATTCGACTGTCATTTTTAATTCCTCTGATTTTACCTGCATCCTTCCTCTATCCCGGTGTGGCTCATAGGCTCTAAACAGTTGGTTTGCAAGCTGCTCTTTTGTACAGGATGGTTCTTCGTTTCTATGGTTCTCCAGCAGTAGATGGAATCCGGCGGCAGACATATCCTCCAGGCACATGAGCATCTCCGCTCCATGGTCTTCCCCATATGTCACCTGCCGTTCCATTACCATACTTAAGTGGTGATAGGAGTCCTGAATCTGCTTTAAGGCTTCCTCATCTGTACATGACTTATCTTCCTGATTCTTCAACCGCAAGCATAGCTTCATACACGTTAAGAGCCCTGGATGTTCCCTTGCAGGCACGGGATGGATTCCGTGCATTTCCTTCAAGTCCTCGTTCCAATCCTTATTCCTGGACGACAGACGCGACACATTTTCATATCCCTCTCCCACCAAGATCTCCTTCAGCCGGTAGCATCCCTCAATTCCGGCCGAGTCATGGTCCATACAGAGAATGACTTCCTGTAACCATGGGTGACTGTGCAGCATCTGAAGCATTGCGTGTTTGGATAATCCGTCCAGACAGATATAACTCTGTTTCTGCCATTCAAGGGGATAGAGTGTCAGGAACGACAGAAGATCAATGGCTGCCTCAAACACGTACAGTCTCGGGCCTTCCCCACAGTAACCGAATCCATAGGCGGGATCTGAGCCCTCCACATTCAGCCGGAAGCTTTCTCCATTTGTATAGGCTCCTTTCATGTGCGCATGGCGCGCCTTGCCCTGATTGTCAAAGCCTACGAACACTACATTATGCCGTCTCATTTCTTCATAGATGGCTCCCCGCTCAATGAAGAACGTAAGGATTTCATAATCAATGAAACGTGTCCGGGAAAGATAAGCCAGGACACGTTTCTCATTCTTATATGGTTCCGGTAGTTGGAATTCCTTTCTGCTTTTTGCCTTGAGGCATGTACTCCCGTCCTCATTTTCCCGGATGACCGGCTGGTAGTTACCTTCCAGCAGACACTTCATCGCTTCAACATATGTCATGTCATAGAATTCCTGCAGGAACTGGATTGTTGCACCTCCGTAGTTACAGCTATGCCGATACCAGGTATTATTACGTACTGTCACGCTGTCATGCCGTTTCCAACGCCATTCACTTCCGGACGGTTCCAGTTCCTCCCCCTGGCGTAAGAGAAATTCCACCAGATTTACTGCTCCTGCGCGTTCCTTTTCTTCTTCTGTGAAAATGACATATTCCAATCATGATCCCTCCTATCCCCGGATTCCCTGTGCTATTTTCTTTTCCTTAAGCTTGCGTCCCCTCTTGCGGTCAATCCATTCATGCATCTTGTTATGATCTTCGTTTTCCTGTTCATTAAACAGAGCAGACAGATAATGAAATAAACGGATAACTCCTGACCGGAGCCGTATCCTTCCCCACTCATCCTTATGTTCCAGAAGATATACTGCATATGGATTACCCTGGTCTGCGCAATTCTGCAGCCAGAAGATGCCGCTCTCTTCATCCCTGACCATTGGTTCAAACAGGTATAGCTTTCCCAGTAGATACTGTGCGTACTTATTCCCATGACCTGCTCCCATGTTCAGCCAGTAAATGGATGCTCCCAGATTCTTTTCCATATACAGGTCGTCATAATACAGCTTCCCAAGCCGGTATTCCAAATAAGCATTTTCCTTTACGGTTTCAGCATTTAGGAAAATGCGGAGTGCTCTGTTATACCATGCCTGGGATGCTTCCGGATCCGGTTCGCATCCCCTCCCATAATGCAGCATCTGTCCAAGGTCACACATTGCAAACGCATTTCCCTGTTCCGCTTCGGAGGACATCATCTGATAGGCTGTTCCAAAGTCCGGCTTTTCTCCATCCGTTCCATACAGAATATTCCTCGCCTGCCTGTATTCGTCCGTCCAATCGGTATAATCATCTTCTATAAATTTCACAATACAGGACATATCATCATCTGCCACAACATCATCCGTAAATTCAGTTTCATCCGTAATCTCCATATCCCCCGCAATCATCTGGCTCACATCATCCATCGGCTGCTCAGAAATACAGTCTCCGGACACTTCCAATTCCATAGCCTCCCTGATAATCATATTTTTGATTTGCTTAAATTCCTTCTGCTTGGAAAGTGGAGGCGGATCCGGCGTCTGATCTGAATAGATGTGTAAAATCTCCAGTCTGTATTCATACCATTTTTGATAACATTCAGCTACCGCAGGGTTCGTGGACAATACATTCACAATACGGTCTACCTGCTGCTTTACCCTTGGAGGCAGGTAACCATATACTTTTCTTCCCTTTGTCTGTTTCAGATCCGTTGCCAACTGTGTCATCAACTGCTCCAGTTTACTGCTTTCTTCCCATCTTCCCTGAGCCTGTCCGAATAATTTCTTCAGCGGGTTTGCGCTGGCCCTTACCAGCTCGTTCCTCTGAACCGTCTGATTCTGATACATCTCATACATATCATGATAGAATATTTCTTTTGCGTACATGGCGCGCATCTGCTCAATCCCCTTTTCCGTCAGGAATCCTTTACCGGGGTCGTGGCTGTACGCAATCATATGGACAT
>JAETTS010000264.1 GCA_021769025.1 Enterocloster bolteae | reverse complement strand
AAAAATAATCTTCAAACTCGCCGATGCTGTATACGTTGACTCTGGACACCCTGCGGAACTGAAACAGCTGGGCCTTGTCATACATTCCGTGCTTAGTAAACAGCTCAATCGCCTCTTCCGTGTTCATGCTTCTTTTCTTAATCGGAAGCTGTCTGTCCACATACTCCCTCATCTTGGCCTTTACCTGATCTAACAGTTGCTCATCCAGAACAAAATTTCCCTTTGGTTTTACATAAAAGCCCTTTCCAACAGAAAACTTCACCGTAATCTTCTCAATATTCTCCCTGCCTACAACTTCGTAGAAAGCCTTCAGCATAATCAGCTTTGTGGTTCGCTGATACGTCTGGAATCCTGGCTTTTGATCCACCGTTATAAACGCAAGCTCACAGTCTTTGGAAACCGTTTTGTTTAACTCCGCCAGCTTCCCATTTACAGACACCAGCATAATATCATAGGGATACTGTTTCTGATACTCCTTTGCAATCTCCAGATAACTGGTGCCAGCCGCATACATCTTTACCTGATCTCCGATTTTAATGCTTACCATGAAATGCCCCTCCTTCTCTTATGAATGTACTCTCGGAACCGCTCTTTTGTCTGTTACCACACCGCAGCCGGAAATTCCACAGGCGCTTTCCAGATCTCGACATCAGGGTCAATCTTGTCCGCACAATAAATTTCCATGAAATCCACGAACATATGTTCCAGGCCGTAATGTCCTGCGTCCATGACAATCAGTCCATTGGCTGTCGCATCGATCCCGTCGTGATGTCCTATATCCCCTGTAATCAGAACCTGGGCCCCGGCCTCTTTGGCAGCCTCTGCCATCCCCTTGCCGGATCCAGGACAGACAGCGATTCTCCTTACAGACTGATCTGCCAGACGTCCCCCATAGACCGTGACAGTCCCCAGTCCGAATTCTTCTTTTACTTTATCAGCCAATTTCCTTAAAGTCAACTCTCCAGCCAGATTTCCCACCTTACCGATCCCATAAGAAATCCCATCCATCTCCCCTGCAATTTCCAATGGCCTTGTCTTAAGAAGCCCAAGCTTCTCTGCCGCCAGATCTGCCATACAACCGGGAGCCATATCAAAATTCGTGTGCATAGCATAATAACTGATGTCTGCCTGAATCAACCGAATCAGACGCCTTCCTATAAAATCCTGGTCATTTACCTTTTTCATCTCCCTAAAAATGAGGGGATGATGGGTCAGCAAAAGATCCACCTGCTCTTCTACCGCCATATCCACCACCTCGTCAGTGGCATCCAAAGCAATCAAAACTTTTTTTACCTCTTTCCCTCCTCTTCCTGCCAATAGCCCTGGATTATCCCACTGGCAAGCCATCGAAACCGGAGCCAATTTCTCCAAATGCTTTGTCCACTCCAGCACATTCACCGCATCGTCATCCCCTTTCCCTGCAATCCCATTCCGTCTTCCGTCCATGATCTGCCTAGGCAATCTACACTGGTTCGGGGCCAGCCTTCCCACTGCTTCCCAGCGCTTTCTCCACCCAAGCCACCTGTTCCTTCAATTCTTCCACCCGTCGCTTGGCACCTTCCCCTTCCTGTCCCTTAAGCCCCTCTATAATCGTTTCCAGAGTTGTCTGTTCCTTCACCAAAAATTCCCGGAGAACCGGATGCCCCTGTCTCACCAGACAAGGACCATACATCATCTCCCAGGGTTCCATTCTTCCCATCACCCCAGAAGCCGCATCCATAACGGTATAATATTTCCCATCCTCCTCTACCATTTCTTCTCTTCCAATAAAAAAACCATTCTCCCCCAAAAATTTCCGCACCTTGTAAATCTCAGACTGAGGCGACAGGATCCAATGCTTCACCTGCTCCCAAAGCCGTCTTCCATCCTCCAGAATATGTATTACCAATTCTCCGCCCATCCCGGCTATAATCACCGTATCCGCTTCCTCATCCCCCAATTCCTTCACTCCATCACTTAACCGAACCTCAATTACTCCATCCAACCCATGCTGCCGAATATGCTCCCTGGCCCGCTTTAGCGGCCCTTCCTTCACATCCATAGCCACCCCGCCATCCACCAACCCTCTCTCCGCCAGCACAATTGGCACATACCCATGATCCGTCCCCACATCCGCGATTCGGCTCCCCTTCTCCACAAAAGAGATCACCATCTCAAGTCTTCTAGAAAGTTTCATCCCCACTCCTCACCTGTATAAACACGTTCCTCTCTCCTCACATCCTGTCGTCTGCCAGCTTTTCGATATACCAAAACCTGCCACTATGTACCCCGAAGAGGGAATGGTATTGTCTTCTTCAGGGTACTTAAAGACCCTATGATTTCTCAATCCCTTCTCAAACCAAAACATAAGTCCTCACATGACACAAGTGTGCCCAGAAGAATAAAATACCATTCCCTCTTAAGATATTTCTTACATAATTTTGCAATTTTTTCTCAAACCAGAACCTATACCTTCCCCCAACACAAGCATACCCAGATAACGTTCTCCTTCAATCCTAAGAACCTCTCAAAGCCCTCTTACTCATCCAGATAATCCTTCAACTTCTTACTCCTGCTAGGATGCCTCAACTTCCTAAGTGCTTTCGCCTCAATCTGCCGAATCCTCTCCCGAGTCACATTAAACTCCCGACCGACCTCTTCCAAAGTCCGCGGATGCCCATCTTCCAGCCCGAACCGTAGCTTTAGTACTTTCTGCTCCCGCTCCGTCAGCGTCTCCAACACCTCCAACAACTGTTCATGTAAAAGCGTAAACGTAGCCGCATCCACTGGAACCGCCACATGCTCGTCCTGGATAAAATCACCCAGATGGCTGTCCTCCTCCTCCCCAATAGGTGTCTCCAGCGACACCGGATCCTGAGAGATCTTCATCACTTCTCTCACCCTCTCCACCGGTATATCCATCCGTTTGGCGATCTCCTCCGGCTGCGGCTCCCTGCCCAGTTCCTGAAGTAGCTGTCTGGAAGTCCGGATCAGCCGGTTGATCGTCTCCACCATATGCACCGGAATCCGGATCGTCCTGGACTGATCTGCAATGGCTCTGGTGATAGCCTGTCGGATCCACCAGGTGGCATACGTGCTAAACTTATACCCCTTCCGGTAATCAAACTTCTCCACCGCCTTAATAAGCCCCAAATTTCCTTCCTGGATCAGATCCAGAAACTGCATCCCTCTGCCGGCATACCGCTTGGCAATGCTGACCACCAGGCGAAGATTGGTCTCCGCCAGCCGTTTTTTCGCTTCCTCGTCTCCGGCCTCAATCCGTTTGGCCAACTCAATCTCCTCCTCAGGAGACAACAGGGAGATCTTCCCAATATCCTTCAGATACATGCGAACCGGGTCTTCCACACTGATGCCGTCCGGAACCGAAAACTCAATCTGTTCCAGATCCATGTCATCCTCAAACAGCTCGTCCGGCTCAAGCTCTATATCATCATCATTTCCTATACGCAGGATATCGATCTTATTTGCATCCAGGAAGTCAAAAATTACATCCCATTTTTCAGAGTCCAGGTTATCCCCTGAGAAAAAATCCAGAATCTCCTGCTCCTCCAGAACGCTTTTCTTCTTTTTGGCTTCCGCTAAAAGCAGATGCAGCTTTTCTTCAAATCCCAATACCTTCTCTTCCATATGTCCTACCTTTCCGTAGCCTGCCTATAGTCTTCCCCTGCTGAAAAGAAATATTCGCAACGGTTTTCATCTATCGATCATAGAGATTCAAACGTTTCAGCGCACTCTGCGCCTGGATAATCTTCTGCAGCTGGCCGATATCCGAAGCGGACCTGCTGGCCTCATCCAGACTGTTCTTTTTTACCTTTATCACGGTCTCGGCAAACGCCTTTTTTTGCTCCTCTTCATTCAGCGATTCCTTTAGGCCGGCATTAAAAAGCCCAGCCACCTCTTTATACTGTGCCTCATCATTGATAAAATGATTCAGAATCCCTGCAGGATTGATCTCACCGGCTTCATGATTATGGAACACCATCTGAGCCACTTGATGATACAACTCCTCCTTAAAATCCTCCGGCGTGATGATTCCCTTTATGGTTTCAAACAAGCCAGGATTCTCAATCAGCCAGGTAAGAAGAAGCTTTTGTGAACGTTTCACCCCGTCCTCCTTTTCCTTCTTCTTTCCCCTTGGTGTATACTCTGCCCTTGCCTCCACATTCGGCAAGGCAGCCGGGGAGATCCGAAGGCTTAAGCGTTTCACCAATTCCTTTAAATCCTGATAATTGATCCCATATTCCCTGGACACAGCCTGAATATAATTATCCCGCTCCAGGGCATCGGTAAAACTAAGAAGCTTCTGAGCCACCCGGTTATAAAATGCCGTCTTCTGCTCCGGATCCTCCAAATGAAACTCCTGTTTTAATATGTCAATTTCAAACAGAAAACTGTTTCTCGCCTTTTCAATCCTCTCCCGAAATGCCTCCGCCCCCATATGTTTAATAAATTCATCCGGATCCTTGTGGGGGCTCATGTTTAACACC
>JAETTS010000263.1 GCA_021769025.1 Enterocloster bolteae | reverse complement strand
GTAAGCATATCCGGGCCGGCGTTCATGGTTCCTCCGGAGACCACAACAGCTGGAATGTTGACACGCAGAAGGCCCATAAGGTTGGCTGGCATTCCCTTATCGCAGCTTGCCAGATAGACACCGGCATCAAAAGGGGTTGCGTTGGCCTGGATCTCGATCATATTGGCAATCATCTCCCGGCTTGCCAGGCTATAGTTGATGCCATCTGTTCCCTGGCTTTCCCCGTCACACATGTCGGTGCAGAAATATCTGGCCCCGTAGCCTCCGGCTTCCGCCACGCCTCTTCTCACTTCCTCCACCAGGATATCTAGGTGCCCGCTTCCCGGGTGGCTGTCGCCGAAGGTACTCTCAATAAAGATCTGGGGCTTGGACAGATCTTCCGGTTTCCAGCCGGTTCCGATACGAAGCGGATCCAGTTCCGGTGCAAGATCCCGCATTTTCTGACTGACTAAACAACTCATAGGTTTCTCCTTTCAATTCTTACTTTGGCTGGTTTTTGCTCCTTTTTTGCTGGCTTCTCATGGTGTTTTTTTCCTGGCCATTCCTGACCGTTTCCTGTCCTGCCGGTCAGGCAAAAAAGGATATGATTAATGCTACCACAAAACCAGTCCCTCCGACAAGTGTTTCCATTACAGTCCATGTTTTTAATGTGGTTTTTTCGTCCAATCCCACCAGAGACTTTACCAGCCAGAAGCCGGAGTCGTTGAAATGGGAGAAGGCGGTAGCACCTCCGGCCACGGCCGCAGTGGTGCAGGCCAGGTACAGAGGAGATAATTCCTGGATCCCTGGAATGGAGGAGACAATACCAGCTGCCATAGTCATGGCGACTGTGGAAGACCCTACACTGATCCGAACCAGAACCGCCACGATAAATGCCAGGATCACAATGGGAAGGGACAAAGATGCCACCCCGTTTCCAATGATATCACCTAGGCCGGAATACTGAAGTACATACCGCAGCACGCCGCCGCAGGCAGTGACTAAAAGGATCATGCCAGCAGGCTCCAGGGATCTGGTCATAATGGTTTCCAACTCTTCCAGAGTGTATCCGTGGCGGATCCCAAGAAGTACCATAGCGGCAACCGTCGCGATCAGCAAGGCGACAAATGGTTCTCCCAGAAAGCCGAATAGTGGCTGCAAAGGAGCCAGGGCGGGGACAACACCAGCGATGGAATCCAGGATAATAAGTACAAGAGGAATCAGGATGATGCCTGCGATGGTCCAGAAGCTGGGAAGCTTGGATTCGTCAAAGTCTTCATGGCCGGCAAGGCGATCCGGCACCGGTACATAGAATTTCTTTCCACAGATGCTTCCCCACACAGGGCCAGCAACTACCATGGCACAGGCTCCGCAGAAGATGCCAACCAGGATCACCCAACCCAGATCCACGTTTAGCATGGTGGCGACCAGAACCGGGCCGGGAGTGGGTGGAATGAAGGCATGTCCTACTGCCAGTCCGGCCAACAGGGGGATGGCATAAAATAGGGAAGAACGATGGGTACGTTTGGCCAAGGAAAAGGCCAGAGGAATCAGTATGATTAAGCCCGCATCAAAAAAGACTGGCATGGCGATGACCATACCTGTAATGCCAAGAGCCCAGGCCGCCTTTTTGTCTCCGAACCATGCTACCATAGTAACAGCCAGAGTCTGGGCACCTCCGGAGATTTCCAGGATGGCTCCGAACATGGAACCCAGTCCGACTAAAAGTGCAATACCTTTTAAGGTGTTTCCGATACCGTCATTGACTGCCTGGATGATATGGGAAGCCGGCATTCCGGCTAACAGGCCGATGGCGATGGCTCCGGCTAAAATCGCGATCACTGCCTGAATCTTAAACCGAATGATTAAAACCAACAGTAAGATAAGCCCAACCATCGCGGCGATGATAAGCCTTGGGGGATTTAAAACAGTTTCTGCTGACATAGATACTTCCTCTCTTTCTTGTTATAGTATTATAGTCTTATGTTTGGACGCTTTTATTCATCCTATAATAAAAAATAGGAAATATCATGGCAGTTAGCACATGATTGCAGGTTCCGGTTGGGATTGCTCCAGTTTGTCGCTTGTAAAAGATACAGGCTTCGTTTATAATGTAAAAAACCAGAATATTGTAAGGTATCTGTTGAAAGATGTATAAGAAAACCGAAAAAAACAGGAAGGCATACCTATGGAATATCAAAAAAAGAATTCAGAAGTGATAGACAGTTGGTGTGAGGAAGGCTGGGTATGGGGACAGCCGATCACCCATGAGATATATCAGAAAGCCACCCAGGGAGAATGGGGTGTGTATCTGACACCAACCAAACAGGTGCCCCATGAATGGTTTGGGGAGATGAAGGGCAAACAGGTGCTGGGGCTGGCAAGCGGCGGAGGCCAGCAGATACCGATTTTTACGGCGCTTGGCGCAGTGTGTACGGTTCTGGATTATTCGTCCAGGCAGTGTGAGAGCGAGAGGGCAGTGGCGGAGAGGGAAGGCTATGACGTTCAGATTGTCCAGGCGGATATGACGAAAAAGCTTCCTTTTCAGGACGAAACTTTTGACCTTGTTTTTCACCCGGTATCCAACTGTTATGTGGAAAAGGTAAGGCCAATTTTCAGGGAGTGCTACCGGGTGCTTAAAAAAGGCGGAATTTTCCTTGGGGGATATGATATTGGGTTCAACTATATATTCGACGAAAGAGAAGAGAAGATCATAAGATCCCTTCCCTTCAATCCTCTGAAGGATCAATTGTTGTATGAGGCATCTTTAAAAAACAATGACGGAATCCAGTTTTCCCACACGCTGGAGGAACAGATCGGAGGCCAGCTGGAGGCTGGCTTTCGGCTGACCCACCTATTTGAAGATACCAACGGAGAAGGCAATCTCCATGAGCACAACATTCCATGCTTTATCGCCACCCGGTGCGTGAAGGAATAAAAGAAACGATGGACAATCCAATCACAAGAAGAAGGGACAGGGCGCTTATGGCGGCTCCTGCTGCCAGTCCGGGAGTCTGGTAGGAAAAAATAACTTCATGCTCCCCCTCTTCCAGTAGAATCCCCAGATGCATACGATTGCATTTCCATACAGGAACCTTCTGGCCATCAACCATAGCGCTCCATCCTTCGCTGTAGGGAATGGATACACACAGAATCCGATTGCCGGTGACAGAAATGCTGCCCTTGATTTGATTCAACGCCAGGGTAGCATCCAGGCATTCTGTTTTTCTGGCATTTGCCTGCTTTACAAAAGAATCCATAGGAAGAGAATACAGTTCTAGATCATGGAGGCAGAAGGTTCCGGAAAAGGGAAAACGGATCCTCACGGTTTTTTTTCCATCATCCCCGGCAGTCCCTCCGCTTACCAATACAAGAAAATTTTTTAATTTCCCGTTCCAGGCACTGACACTGGATGTGCAGTAAATCTTTTTTTCCTGCGTTCCTTCTGCCCCTACAAAAAAGTGTAGCATCTCATATCCGGATTCCTCGATGTCAAAGCCGCAGACCCGAAGGTAGGTCTCGGAATGGTCTGCCTCATGGTATTGGACCGTGATCTGGCCGCCAGATTCCCCCACAGAAAGAAGACCTGATTCCGGATCCCAGGTAAGGCCTTCCATGGAACAGATCGTAAAGGGGAGAGGAGTATGGTCAAACGCACAATCCGATTCCTCAATCAGCATAACGCCGTCTTCCTGTCCTTTTAGGGCGGATATGGCCTCTGGCTCTAACACTGCTGCCTGCATAAAGGCCTGCTGTGTCTGGAGGGCAGAAAAATCTTCCAACTTCTGGCTTGGCAAGACCTGGTCATAGGTGTATCCCAAAGGCATGGCATAGGGACTTTCATAGAGAATTCCATTGCTGCCCATATCCAGATCCGGGAATTCCTGCTTCTGGACATAACCATAAGGAACCGCCATATCTCCATCGGCCTTTTTAGCAAAATAACGGACACTGTTCAGGCAAAGAAGGGCCGCCCGCTCCCCATAACCATTGTACCAGCTGGGAAACTTCAGATCCGGATTCTCCAGGATATAGGCATAATCATAGATTTCTTTTCTTGTCAGGCTGAAATACGAATTGGCTCCGTTGAGGCCGCTTATGAGGCCCCAGTTAGTTTCCTGGGGAGTATCACCTTCTATACGGGAGAAAGAAGGGGACGATTCCTGGCCAGGATCCAGGCCAGATACAGAAGCCTTGGAGAAAACGGCGGTTTCTTGCATCTCACCAGCAACCGAAACCTCTGACAGCCTGGTCATGGTCCCCAATGCAGATCCGTATACAGGAAACTGGGAGATATAACCGATTCCGGAATCGGAATAAAGGCTTTGGGCAGAGAGAAGAACCGTGAGGATGGCACAAAATACCAGAAGACAGGAAAGCAACCTCTTCCTGATGCAAACAATGGCCATTACACTTACAAGGAATAACCCGGCAAACCCAGCTGAAATCTTCCAGTCTATACCGCCATTTAATACGTTGTCCTTAAAAAAGAGCCTGGCTGCGCCCAGAAAGAACAGGGTAAG
>JAETTS010000262.1 GCA_021769025.1 Enterocloster bolteae | reverse complement strand
GGCCCTAATATCAAGAAAATGTATGGAGATGAGTTTGACAAGCTGAAATATTCGGAGGAGGATCCATCTATCTACCAGCTTTCCTCCTATGCTATGGGAGGAACGGTGTATAAACATTCCGGAACTGCCCAGATCCAGTGGGCGGTATTGAAGGAAAATGATTACAAGGTGCCAAGGACTTTGGATGAGCTGGAGACTATGATTAAGGCGTATATGAAGGCTCATCCCACCACGGAAAGCGGCCTCTCCACCATCGGGTTCACCCTGTCTGCAGCAGACTGGCACTGGATGATTACCCTTGGCAATCCGGCAGGCTACATTGCCGACGGGCAGCCGGACAACGGGCAGTGGATCATCGGAGAGGATTTCCACGCCATGTACAAGTTCCGTTCCGATGCGGAGAGAGAATATTTCCGTTGGCTGAACCGGATGTACAACGAAGGAATTCTGGATCCGGAGTTTGCCACCCAGACCCACGAGGACTACATCGCCAAGATTGCCTCTGGCCGTGTGGTGGCCCTGTTTGACACAGACTGGGATTATCAGGATGCGGAGAAGGTACTAAAAGCGGACGGGAAGCTGGATAAGACTTATGCGCCTCTTCCGGTGTCCATAAGCGAGGATGTAAAGTGCCCGTCCCTCATGTCCCAGGGCCTGGTGACCGGCCAGGGAGTTGGGATCACCACGGCCTGCAAGTATCCGGTGGAGGCCATCAAGTTCCTGGATTTTCTCTGTTCCGACGAAGGCCAGATCCTGACCCAGTGGGGCATCGAAGGCATCAACTATTTTGTGGATGAAAACGGAAAGCGCTACCGGACACAGGAGGAGATTGATTACAACAATTCGGATAAGGATTATCAGAAAAAGACAGGGGTAGGTTTCTATTCCTATCCGTTCCCTACCTACGGCGACGGTGTAACAGACACCACAGGCAACACCTACACCAAGGCAAGCAAGGATGCGGTCATAGCAGAGTATGACGCAGAGCAGAAGGCAGCGTGTGAGGCATGGAGCGTAGAACTTTTGACAGATATCTTCCCTCAGCCGTCGGAATTTGCCATTCCAGAGTATCCGCCGGTGTGGGCCTATATTAAACCGGCAGAGTTGGATGATATCGGTAACAAGCTGGACGAGGTAGCATGGTCCGGACTGATTACCTGCGTCATCGGGAAGCCGGAGCAGTTTGATGCAAACTTTGACTCCATGATTGCCAGCCTGGAAAGTATCGGAATGTCCAGGGCGGAGGAGATTCTGACGGAGCTTATCATGGAGAAGGTGGCATTGGTGGAAAATTAGAAATAGGAAAAGAAAGCAGCAAAGCAGCGGAAAATGGCTGTACCCGTGAACGGAAGGTTTATGGGTACAGCCGCTTTTTGGATTGCTTTTTTACATCCAATGCCAGCGGCCTGTTTGCGGTGGCCCTTCATGCTGTGGGGGCGGCGGACTGGGGAATCGATTATGAGGCTATTTTGAGAATGGCAAAGCTGGAAATGTTATCCCCAGAGCAATGGGAAGGCGTATAAAAGAGGGCCGGTTTCCTGAGAGAAATAAAAGATTTTTGAATAGCTATTGACTTCTGGTAATACATTCTATAGAATTATTGTAAGCGCTTACAATAACAATACACCTGGATTCTTTCCCTGTCCTGTTTTGTGACAGAAAATCGGTTGCAAAGGCAGGCGCAGGAGAGTATCCGGGAGTACAAACTACACAAAATGGAGGAAGTCATGCAGGATATTATTAAGATTCATCAGGAGGACAATGTCGCAGTGGCCTTGCGCCCTATAGCCAAGGGAGAGGTATTGGATATGGGAGGGGGCTCTGTCACCACTTTGGAGGAGATTCCCCAGGGGCACAAAGTAGCCGTCAAGCCGATAAAAAGCGGAGAAAGCGTAGTCAAGTACGGCTTTCGCATCGGCAACGCTAAGGAAGACATTGCACCCGGCCAGTGGATTCATGTCCACAATATAAAAACCGCTTTGGGAGATCTGTTAACCTATGATTATGAGCCGGCCGGGGGAGTAATGGAAGAGACGGAACACGTATTTTTTGATGGATTTCGCCGTACTGACGGAAAGGCCGGTGTACGCAATGAGATCTGGATCATCCCTACCGTAGGTTGTGTCAATTCCATCGCCCAGGCTCTGGAAAAGTCAGCCAAAGCTCTGATTGGAGGCAGCCTGGAAGACGTGATATCCTTCCCCCACCCTTACGGCTGTTCCCAGATGGGAGATGACCAGGAGCACACGAGAACCGTTCTGGCAGACATGGTTCACCATCCCAACGCAGGCGGCGTGCTGGTTCTGGGCCTTGGCTGTGAGAACAGCAACATCCCGGTACTGAAAGAATATATCGGGGAATACGATGAACAGAGGGTAAAATTCTTACAGTGCCAGGATGTGGAGAATGAGATGGAGGCAGCCATGGTGCTTTTAGAGGATCTGGCTGCATATGCCAAAGGCTTCAAGCGGGAGAAGATCGATGCCAGTGAACTGGTAATCGGAATGAAGTGCGGCGGATCTGACGGCCTTTCCGGCATCACGGCCAACCCGGTGGTGGGGGCATTCTCCGACATTCTGATCTCCAAAGGAGGAACCACTATCCTGACAGAGGTTCCGGAGATGTTCGGTGCGGAGACGATTCTTATGAACCGCTGCGAGACCCCGGAGTTATTCGACAAGACCGTACATTTAATCAATGATTTTAAAAATTATTTTACCAGCCACAACCAGACCATCTATGAGAACCCTTCCCCAGGCAACAAAAAGGGCGGTATCTCCACCCTGGAGGACAAGTCCTTAGGCTGTACCCAGAAGTCCGGAAGCGCGCCGGTAAAAGGAGTTCTGGCCTACGGAGAGCGGGTAAATACCAAGGGATTACATTTGCTTAGCGCACCAGGCAACGATCTGGTTGCTTCCACGGCACTTGCAGTGTCCGGAGCTCAGATCGTACTCTTCACCACAGGCCGCGGAACACCGTTCGCCTCCCCGGTACCCACCGTGAAGATCTCCAGCAATTCGACTCTTGCAGGAAAGAAGGACAACTGGATTGATTTCAATGCCGGGCGCATGGTGGAAGATAAGTCCAAAGAGGAACTGGCAGAAGAATTGTTTGCATACGTGCTCTCCGTAGCTTCCGGAAAAAAGGTAAAAGCCGAAGAAGCTGGTTTCCACGATATGGCCATCTTCAAACAAGGCGTGACACTTTAAATCACTTTCCATAATACGTTGTTATTTAGGTTTTAGCGAAACTTTTTAAGCGCTTACTGATTCAAGGAAGTGTGCCGATGCACACGCAGGTGATCAGCCTGAAGGAAGGTGGCAAATTCCGCTATGTGAAAACCTGGGCGAGAGCGTGTCGGAAGAATTTATGCTGATTTGCGTCAACTTCTCCTTGCGGCCTATTTCCATATAAGGTATACTAACATTAAGTCTAATTCCATTTACCATTTGTGCAGTACGGTATCAAGGGCATTTCACATATCTTCAGGAGGCAGCCGACCATGAAATTAAACCGAACCACCCAGCGAACCGTAGAAATATTGAAATACGTGTCCAAGAATCCGGAAGGGATTACACTGGATGACATCTGCCAGCGGTTAGAGCTTCCTAAGACCAGCGCTTATGACATCGTTACTACCTTGGCCGCCATGGGAATGGTCAATGTGTCCAAGGGTCAGAAGCAGACTTACACCATCGGCTTAACCGCTTACCGGATTGGAATCAATTACACTAACAATCTGGATTTTATCGGAACCATTGAGCCGGAACTTAAGGCATTCGCCAAGGACGTGGGAAAGACCGTATTTTTCGGTGTCCGGTCAGATCATGAGGTAGTCTACATCTGCAAGTTCGAGCCAGAGAATCCTATCATTACCACAGCTACCGTGGGGACGAAGAACCCTATGTACTGCACGTCCCTTGGAAAGGCAATCCTGGCTTACATGGATGAAGGGACCAAAGAACAGGTCATAAGCCGAATCAAGTTTCGCAAGAAGACAGAGAGGACCATCCTGTCTTCGGATGAACTAAAGCAGGAGTTAAAGGAAGTGAAGGAGAGGGGATATGCCCTGGATGCCAGGGAGATGGAGGAGCATATGGAGTGCGTGGGGGCTCCTGTATTCGGAAGCGACGGAAGCGTTGTCGGTGCCATCAGCTTGTCCAGTCTCTATAAACCTACAGAGGATTATCAGGTTTTAGGCCAGATTGTCCGCAAGAAGGCAGTGGAAGTGTCAAAATTATTGGGTTTTTTGGGAAAAATATAAGGTTACCATTGACAAATAATGCATAAGCTATTAAAATTTTATTATAAAAATCGCGTTTACGAAGATGAATCGTATATGCGAATTAAGAGAAGGAGAGAAGAAGCATGAAAAAAGAACAGGTTTTAACCAGGATGATGGACGAGTGCCTTGTTGGTGTAGTTCGCGCCAAGAACTTAGAGCAGGGCGAGAAGGTAGTGGACGCTATCATCGAAGGCGGAATTAATTTCATTGAGATTACCATGACCATGGATGAAGGAAACCCTG
>JAETTS010000261.1 GCA_021769025.1 Enterocloster bolteae | reverse complement strand
AAGTCACAGACTCATCACTTGTGATCTGTACCGCCTCCCCAATGGCATGAAGATTGCCCATAAGCCCCACAAACCCTTCTGCAAAATCTTCATCATTGGTCAATGTCCACAAGGAAGTTCCGTCTCCATGAATCAGTACCGGCTTCCCCTCCATCATCCTCTTTAAGACAGCGTAACTCCCATTCTTCCCATGAAGCCCAACAGGCACACTCCGCTCACTGTAGGTGTGGCTGGGCCGCACGATGGTAACCGGAAATCCATTCTCCCGGTACATGTTTATCAAAAATTCCTCTCCCCGTATTTTATTCCTGGAATATTCCCAGTAAGGATTGGAAAGAGGCGTCGCCTCATTAATGCAATAGTGGGACAGGGGTTTCTGGTATGCAGAGGCTGAACTGATAAAAATAAACTGCTTCGTCCTCCCATGAAACAGCCGGTAATCCCGCTCCAGCTGCTCTGGCACAAACGCAATAAAATCCGCAACTACATCGTACTTCTGATCCCGTATCTGTTCCGCCACATAGGCTTCATCGTTTACGTCCGCCTGAATGACCTTTGCCCCGGCAGGCAAAGCCCCATTTCGGTTTCCCCGGTTGATCAACCATAACTCATGCCCTTCCTTCAACAATTTAGCTGATATTGCACTGCTGATGGTCCCCGTTCCTCCAATCAATAATACTTTCATAAGCAAACCTTCCTTTTCATCTATTCTCCACATAAGCCTTTATCATCCGAACCGCCCCGTCCACTCCCAGAGCCGCCGTGTTGATCAGCAGATCGTACCCCGTAAAATCCTCCCAGTTTCTTCCCGTATAATACTGGTGGTACTCCCTCCGCTCCTTATCCATACGCCGGATATTTTTGGGCACATCCTCCGGGCTATAATACCCCAGACTGGTTATCCTCCTAATCCGATAATCCATATCTGCATAAATAAAAATCCGCAGAAGTCCCTCAGTCCCTTCCAAAATGTATTCCGCACATCGGCCGATGATCACACAGGATTCTTCCGCCGCCAGCTTCCGGATCACCTCCGATTGAAATTTAAACAGGTTGTCTGCTGAGACCACATCCGCCCCATAAGAAGGCTGGGTAAGCTCCGGCTTCAATCCGCTGATGATCTTGTACAACAGCCGGTTTCCCGCCCTTTCATCCGCCAAATGAAAATAACTTTCCTTAATTCCGCTTTCGTGAGAATTCATGCGAAGAATATTCTTGTCATAAAAATGAATCCCCAGTTCCTTCGCCAGCTTCTCCCCCACTTCCCGTCCGCCGCTTCCGTACTGTCTGCCTATGGTAATGATTGTCCCCTTCCCTTCCATACGCCTTCCCCTCCTTGTACATTCCTTACCCTTATGTAACTATCCCTTTCTCTTATTCTACAAACATATTATAGATTTTGCAAGGGCATCTTTCATCTCTAATGAACTCCAATGAATGGCTCAAAATGAAAGCCCAACAAAAGCACAATCCCCAAAGCACGAATCAGAAAACAGGATTTCACAATAAACAGAAAAACTTATCCTATAAAGAAAGCGAGGAACCATAATCCGCATCACAGATATGGCTCCTCACCTTTGAATCCTCTTCTCCCCCGCTGGTAGCAACTTTTTCCTCATCATCCACAATCACCAACCTTCTACATAGTTCCACCTGAAAGAAATACGTTTTCTCCCAGCAAAGCCAAGAAAGTAGCTTCGGAGTGATTGTGTAAGGTCTGTAGACCCTTTTTCACGTCGGTTCTTAGGCCGTGTCCTTTACGGCCTTAGCACCGCTACGTGAAAACCGGAGCGAGAGCGTGTCGTAAGACCTTACACAATCACTCCGAAGCGAACCTCCTCCACACTCAAACCCCCCTATCCGTGTTTCTCCCTTACACAACCGCCCTCTCCCGAACCATCATCGTCCGATATCCATAATCCCTCAGCCTCTTCTCCATCCGCGCCCCGTTATCCACATTCAAAAACGCCCCCACTCTCACCTTGTGAAGTCCGTCTCCATGAATAATAAACGCCGGGAATCCCTGTTCTTTCAGCTGGTTCATCTGCTGCACCGCCTGCTCATGATTCTGAAACGCCCCCGTCTGAACCTGATAATACTCCGGTACAGCTGTCTCTTCCTGATGAATCGTCTCTAATATTCCCTGGGCGACTGCCTGGGCAATCCTGTCAAAATTCTGGTCAAAAAACCGGTTATCTCCTTCATTGTCAAGAAACCCGACCTCCACCAAAACCGCCGGCATATCCGTCTTTCTCAATACCACCAGCCCTGGCCGCTCAATAACGCCAAGATTCATGAACCCCACATTCTCCAGTGCCCCATTGATATTCCTTGCCATCATCGCCGGCACGTCTCCGTCCGCATACACTAACGTCTCCACCCCCGAGGCCGTCCCCGGCACAGGCATCGCATTCCGATGGATGGATACAAAATAATCCGCTCCCGAACGGTTCCCAATCTCCGCCTTCTCAAACGGAGTCTGAAACAGATCATTTACCCTGGTATACATCACATCCACGCCGTTCTGCATTAAAATATTGCCTACCGCCAGCGCAAGATTCAAGTTATCTACCTTTTCCTGCCTTCCATAATAAACCGCTCCCGGGTCCGAGCCGCCGTGTCCGGCATCTAAAATCACGGATTTTCTATCTGCCAAATCTAAAATCTCCCTTTCCATAATCTATACCTTAGAATATGAAACCGTTTTTAAATAGGTTCAGATTTTCCGTTATCATTCTGCCAGAACACTTATTTGTAGCCCATGGTCCGTTCCTGCACAGCCGTCACGCCATCCCTCTGTACTCCTGTTTCCAGCCTTCCACCATCCGCCAGGCTCCTTCCATCCGCCTTATGGGATCCTTTGTAAACAATTCCCTCAACGTCTCCTGTTCCTTACAATCCTTGGCCAATTCCCCTGCCTTTACAAATGCCTCCTCCCAGGCACCCTTTTTCTCCTCTGTCACTGCCGGCTGATAGGCCTCCTTTACAGAAAGCTTGGAGTCTAACTTGGTCAGATAAAAAATCTTCTCCAGAACCGTCTCATCCCCAGTCTTCTCATAAGCCTGCTCATAAGCCTCCATAGCCTTTCCCAGCTGAAACACTCTGGCATAGCAGGCCGCCAGATTATTCCATATCCGTCCCTGGAACCGTTGATCCATCCTGGAATACCGCACATCCTCTAGAATCTGTATATAGGAAGCAATTGCCTTGCCATATTGCTTATACTCAAACAGATAATCCGCTTTCCTCTTGACATATTCCAAGACCGGCAGTTTCCGAAACCCACTGATCTTCTGCCGCAGTCCATTGATCTCCCCTGAAGTATAATATCCGCACTCCTTTAAAAACAAAAACAGCGTCTCATCTGCATTCTCTCCCGCCTTGATTCTCCGTTCCATCTTAAGAGCCGTAAATCCCATATCCAGTTCGTTTCGGATAAAATCGATGAGGCTCTGATTGATGAAATCATCCATGGCTAACAGCGGATGATGGTAGATCACATAACACAACTCCTGGGAAGTATACACATGAACCCCTAAATTCTCAATATAATATGGATGAGATACCTGCTCTCTTCTGCAAAAAATCACACTCATATCATAACCTCTTGTCTAAGCACAGCCCCTGTGGATGGGAAAAACTCTCCGAATCCCATATCTTTCACCACAACCGCCATGGTTTTCTCATCTAAAAACCCAATCTGGGTCTGAATCCGCACGGTCTTATCCTCCCTTTCCGGAAATCCCTCCAAAACCATCTTCACAGTCTTGCCATTTCTTGCTCCCAGAGGCACCATAGAAAATTCCAGATAATTCTGGTTGTCCAGGATAAAATCCACTGTACTTTTTGACTCATACCAACTGTCGCCGGCTGCTGCCAGAACCAGCTGGTTTTCCTTATCCTGGTGGAACACATTGACACATACCGTGGTATCCAGCCTTCCATCACAGATTAACACATACGGATAGGATGTCTTTGCGCCGGTTAAATCCACAGCCCTCAACACCGCCCCCTGGGAAAACAGCGCCGGCTCAACGAATACCCTTCTTCTGGCACATACAATCCTCATAAAATCTGCAGCCCATTCCTGGCTTTCAAATCCTTTTCCGGCAAGAAACACCGAAGAAAACAGCTTCTTCTGAAGAAACCGCTCCCCACAGGCACAGAGAATCTTATCCGCCAGCTTCATTCCTGAAGGAGTGCTCAGGATATCCAGGCTGAAGCCTTCATCCAGCTTTTCCTTCTCAGCCACAACAGTCACATTCCTCATACCTCTCTGAACCTTCATTTCATAGTAAAAGAGGCCCTCCTCTGACAGATCGAACATCCCCACCTGGTTGTTCCACATCTCTCTCTTCTGGCTCAACACATAGTACAGAAAACTTTCCGTATGACTGATGATGTGCAGCCTCTCCCTGGGAATCTGAAGATAATCCCCACAGTACATCAGACAGTCCAACAGCCGCGCCTCAATCTCCGGAACCGTGATAACCAATTGTTCCACCCACGCACCTACTGCCTGTCCCTCCAAAGATTC
>JAETTS010000260.1 GCA_021769025.1 Enterocloster bolteae | reverse complement strand
GGCTGATTTACCCACTCGAGAGCACATGAGG
Source organism: Enterocloster bolteae (assembly GCA_021769025.1). Next base: position 4,518 of record JAETTS010000260.1, on the reverse strand, counting down.
TTTGGAGTTTCTTTCATCTGTTCTTTGCCGTTTTTGACCCCAGGAGCAGGCATGGGGAGACAGTGAGGGCATAGGTATATTTGGAAGGAATCTCCCTAAACCCCCTCCGGGGATAAGGGTTATAAATATAGCTGCATAAGGTCATAATCAACCTGACAGCCGTCAATCTTCATAAATCCCCGAAACGTACCGATGGTTTTAAAACCAAAATTTTCATACAGGTGGATAGCCCGGCGGTTGTCGCTTCGGACTTCTAAGGAGATGATCTCCATATTCTCGATCTGTCTGGCAAAGGAAATCAGACGCTCCATGAGACAGGTTCCAATATGCTGCCCCCATCTGGATTTTCTCACTGAGATGCTTATTTCGCCTCTGTGAGACAGGCGGGGCCTGGGAAATCCTGCAAAGGAGGCTGTACCGATGATCTCCCCCTGATCCACTGCAACAAAAAAGGCTTGTCTTGGAGATTGGAATGCATTTTCTAAAAAATGTTCTTCCTGTTCTACTGTGAAGGGAATGCCTTCCGGGCCAAAGCTTAGATTGTCGGATTCCCCTCCGATAAGTTTGCAATACTCTAAAATGGCGGCTGCGTCAGATCTTAGGGCTTCTCGGATCTCTATCATGGTAACCCTCCTGTGAATGTTAATTTGATAAACATGATTGTATCATAAGATTGTGAGGGTTGTCTATGGGGGCACGATTTCAAATTTACTGACATTCCTCAAAGCCCCCGCACATAGGATAGATAATAACGTTTCAGGAGAGACGGGGTTTGAAAAGATATATATATTGGTATAATCGGTTGCTCATTCTGTTTTTTGCATTCTTTTTCATTTCTATGATCTGTTTATCCATGAGAACAAGCTATGCTCAGACCCGGAATGCAGTGGAAACACAGGGTAAGGAAGAACCCCAGGGCGTGGCAGAGTCCCAGGGTAAGGAAGAACCCCAGGGCGTGGGGGAACTCCAGGGCAAGGTGGAGTCCCAAGGCGTGGGGGAACTCCAAGGCACAGCGGAGAGCCAGGAAACGGCAAAAATCCAGAATTCTCCCCATGAGAACCCATCCGGCCCAACCCTTCACGCACAGTCAGCAGTTCTTTTAGATGCTGATACCGGACGTGTTCTGTACGGAAAGGAGGAGGATCTGATTCGCCCTATGGCCAGCACCACCAAAATTATGACTTGCATCCTGGCATTGGAGAGGGGGAATCAGGACGACCCGGTAACAGTATCCGCCAATGCCGCGGGGCAGCCTAAAGTTCATCTGGGAGCACCTGCCGGAAGAACCTTTTACTTAAAAGACCTGCTTTATTCCCTGATGCTGGAATCCCACAACGACAGTGCTGTCATGATTGCAGAACATCTGGGCGGTAGCACAGAAGGCTTTGCCAGGCTTATGAATGAAAAGGCGCGGCAGCTGGGATGCAGCCATACCTATTTTATTACTCCCAACGGGCTGGATGCGTCCGTAACTGCAAAGGATGGAAAAACCTTAACCCACAGCACCACAGCCCGGGATCTGGCCGCTATCATGAGATACTGCACCTGGCAGTCACCTCAAAAGGAGAAATTTCTGGAGATAACCAGGACGCAGAACTACTATTTTATGGATGTGGAAGGGAAAAGTTCCTACTCCTGTGTCAACCACAACGCCTTTTTGTCCATGGAAAGCGGCGCCTTATCCGGAAAGACCGGGTTCACCGGAGGTGCCGGCTATTCTTATGTGGCGGCTGTGGAGGATGGAGACAGGCATTTTACTCTGGCGTTGCTGGGGTGCGGCTGGCCGCCCCACAAGACTTATAAATGGAGCGATGCCAAAGCGCTGTTTTCCTACGGGAAAGAAAACTATGAGAAGAGGGAAGTGTATCGGGAGCCGGAGCTTTGTCCCATACCTGTGAATCATGGAATCCCACAGGACGGAGACATAAGCCACCCGGCCTATGTTTCCTTGACATTGAATATAAGCCAGGAAGATAAGACATTAAAAGTACTGATGAGAGACGGCGAGGAGGTTCAGGTTCAGGTAGTGCTGCCAGAGAGCCTGGAGGCACCGGTAGGCCAGGGGACAGCCATAGGAAAGGTAGTCTATTCTTTGGATGGAATGCCTATCAAAACCTATCCAGTCTATGCAGAAGAATCCACAAAAAGGCTTTCTCTTTCATGGTGCATGAAAAGGATCGCCAGCCTGTTTCTTTTTTTGTAAAAATCCCGAAAATATGCTTGAAATTTTGGCTTGTACAGGTTACAATTAGAATCGGCAGAAATTGGATTTGTAGGGTGGTTGTTTGTTAAAAAACAGACAATTGCCATCAAAATATTTAAAAATGGAGGACTGCAAAATGAGTAATTCAGCACAAACTTCAGCAGGCAGCAGGATCAGCAAGCTGCTTGATGAAAACAGTTTTGTTGAAGTAGGCGCTTATGTGACAGCGAGAAATACTGACTTCAACATGACAAGCAAGGAAACACCCGCAGACGGTGTGATAACCGGATATGGTACCATTGACGGGAACCTTGTGTATGTGTACAGCCAGGATGCTTCCGTTATGGGCGGCTCCATGGGCGAGATGCACGCAAAAAAAATCTCCAATATCTACGGACTGGCCATGAAAATGGGCGCACCGGTGATCGGCCTGGTGGACTGCGCCGGATTAAGGCTCCAGGAAGCGACAGATGCTCTTCATGGATTCGGACAGCTGTATTTGAATCAGACCATGGCATCCGGGGTGATTCCGCAGATCAGTGCTATTTTCGGCACCTGTGGCGGCGGCATGGCAGTGTCTGCAGCAATTGCTGACTTTACTTTCATGGAAGCGAAGAAGGCAAAACTATTTGTCAATGCGCCCAATGCTATCGACGGAAATTACACTGCAAAGTGCGATACCTCTGCTGCAGACTTCCAGGCAGAGAAGGCAGGGTTGGTTGACTTTGCCGGCAGCGAGGATGAGATCTTAAGCCAGATCAGAACGCTGGTATCCATTCTGCCATCCAACAATGAAGATGACATGTCCTATGACGAGTGTACGGATGATTTGAACCGGGTATGCGATGGACTGGAGAATTACGCAGGCGATACAGCAGGTGCTCTGTCTGTGATCTCTGATGATAATTTCTTTATGGAAGTAAAGGCTGCCCATGAACCGTCTATGATGACTGGTTTCATCCGCTTAAACGGCAATACCATAGGTTGTGTGGCTAACCGCACTGTAAGCTACGATGAGAACGGCGAGAAGAAGGCGGAGTACGAGGCGGTTCTTACCAGCCGCGGCTGTCGTAAGGCTGCAGACTTTGTATCCTTCTGCGATGCATTTAACATTCCGATCCTGACCCTGGTGAATGTAAAGGGGTATAAGGCAGACAAGTGCAGCGAGAAGAATATGGCTAAGGCAGCTGCCAAGTTAACGTATGCATTTGCCAATGCAAGCGTTCCGAAAGTGACCGTGGTTGTAGGCCAGGCATACGGGACCGCGTACCTGACCATGGCAAGCAAGGCCATTGGCGCAGATATGGTATACGCATGGCCGAAAACTTCCATTGGCATGATGGATTCCAAGGCGGCAGCTAAGATCATGTACGCCGATGAGATCGCTGGGGCGGACAATGCCGTGGCTTTGATTGATGAGAAGGCGGCAGAGTATCAGAAGCTGCAGTCCAGTCCGGAGGCAGCGGCCAAGAGAGGATATGTGGATGATATCATCAAGGCAGAGGAGACAAGACAGAGAGTGATCGCTGCATTCGAAATGTTATTCACTAAGAGAGAGGATCGTCCAGCAAAAAAACATGGCACGGTTTAATGAGGTGACAGGCGTATGAAACAGATTAAGAAAAGGGTATTATTGATACTTTGCATGGTGGCCTGCCTTTTCTCCCTTACTGCCTGCAGCAAGGAGGCGGAAGAGGCCAGCGGGTTAGATCCCATGATGGAGTCCAATCTAAAGCAGCAGACAGTCATGCTTTTAGACGAACTGGCTACCCTTCCCGCAGATCAGATCACTATGGTGATCGACCAGAACCGGGCGGCCGGTATGGAAGCTGTGGCGGTAGGGTTGGAAAACTATATGGATCTGACAGAGGAGCTGGGCGCCTATCAGTCTTGTGACGAGGGAAAGGTCAAGGCATCGGATAACGGCTATACGGTTACAGTGAATGCAGTGTTCGAGAAGAGGGCCTGTGAATTTATTCTGGATGTAAGCGAGGATATGTACAACATCACGTCCATCGCCTTTGAACCGGAGTACACCATGGGAGAGAACATGGCCAAGGCGTTCATGAACATGATCATGGGTATGGGAACCGTATTTATTGTACTGATTTTCATCAGCTGGCTTATCAGCTGCTTTAAGTATATCAATCAGTTTGAGAAGAAATCAAAGAAGGCTCAAACTGCTTCTCCAGCTCCCATACAGGCAGCACTGGCACCTGTCCAGGAGGAGAATTTGACCGATGATCTGGAATTAGTGGCGGTAATCACAGCGGCGATCGCGGCGGCACAGGGTGCATCTGCAAGCGCCAACGGCC
>JAETTS010000259.1 GCA_021769025.1 Enterocloster bolteae | reverse complement strand
GTCATCCAAAAAACGGGTCTTTATAAACCCTTTCTCTGTATACTGAAAATGAGGTTCCGGATAGATCACATCCCCATGGCGGATTCCCAGCGCCAGAACGTCATCTTTGCTGTGAACATCCTCATCCAGACTGATTAACATGTTGGTCTCATTTCTCTCCAGGGTGCGGGCATCATCAAACACATGGACGGAGTGGGACTGACAGACCATCAGGCCGCTGTACTTCTTCCCCTCTCTGGTCACCACATGAACCGTCTCCCCCTCCAGGCTACAGAAATTCAGGCCTCCCAGCTGGCGGATACGGATACAACCATCATCATCGATTCTGCGAACCACCATCCCCAGCGTATCCAGATGACCACCTACCATCACCGTCTTGGAATTATCCTCTCCATCCAGGGTAATGTAAGCCGTATGCTTCCTGTCATAAGTTACAGACAAACCGAACATTTCCCCGTACTTCTCAATCACCGGATTGATTTCTTCATAATAACTAACCGGGCTAGGAGTATCAATCAGCTCCTTTAAACAGTCCAGCATAAACTGATTATCCATTTTAAATTCCATACTGTTTTCATCTCCATCATTAAGAATATTGATGCAAAACCTCCAGGGTATTTGAAAACCGTCAGTACTTAGGTGCTGTCTTTTAACGCCTTAGTATCGCTACGTTCCTTAATGTCGACGGCACTTGTTCAGCAACACCCGAAGGGAAGCGTAAACCTTCACATAGCGCGGACATACCCGGAAGAAAATAATATCATTCCATCTCCAGGCAGCTCCCCTTAAAACTCCTTTGCAAAATGACACGCCACAAAATGCCCTTTCTCATTTTCCCTAAATTCCGGCGTCTCTGTAAAGCAACATTCCTTTGCATACTCGCACCTAGGTGCAAACCGGCACCCTGGCTTGGGATTAATCGGAGAAGTAATCTCGCCCTTTAAAAGTATCCTCTCCTTCTTAACTCCCAGCCTGGGAACAGGGATCGCAGACAGAAGAGCCTTGGTGTAAGGGTGGGTCGGATGGGCAAACAACTGTTCCGACGTGGTATGCTCCACCACCTTCCCCAGGTACATAACCATAATCTCATCGGAAAAATAGTTTACCACCGACAAGTCGTGGGTGATAAAGATATAGGTAAGACCCAATTCCCTCTGCAGCTTCTTAAGAAGATTTAGAATCTGTGCCTGAATGGACACATCCAGGGCAGACACGGGTTCGTCGCACACAATGAACTTAGGGTTCATAGCCAAAGCCCTGGCAATTCCGATTCTCTGCCGCCTTCCACCATCCAGTTCGTGAGGGTAGGTATTGACCAAGCGGTCTGACAAGCCTACCAGTTCCATCAGTTCCAGTACATGGTCTTCCTGCTCTTTCTTATTCTTGTGAACCTTATAAAGACGAAGGGGCTCCCCGATGATCTCACTGACCGTCTTTCTAGGATTCAAAGAAGCAAACGGATCCTGGAAGATGATCTGCATCTGAGAGCGGAGGTGGCGCATCTCCTGACTGGAAACCTTGGTGATATCCTTCCCCTCAAAGATGACTTCCCCGCTGGTAGGTTCGTGAAGACGTAAGATAGCCCGCCCGGTGGTGGACTTTCCGCATCCTGACTCTCCCACTACCCCAAGGGTTTTTCCCCTCTCCAGAGTGAAGCTGACATCATCCACGGCATGAAGCACTCCGCCTGGAGTATTAAAATATTTCTTTAGGTTCTTCACTTCCAGCAAAACATCGCTCATGCCTTATCACCTCCTAACGTAACGCCGGTTCCCTCTTCATAAGCCAGGCAAGACACAATATGGGTGTCTGACAGTCTGGTCGTCACAGGAACACGAGATTTGCAGATCTCCTTGCAGTACTTGCAGCGTGGGTGGAACACACATCCGCCAGGAAGGTTGGTTGGATCCGGCATCAGGCCTGGAATAGGTTTAAGCTCGGCCGTCCGATCCTCAATGTTAGGCAGTGAACCAAACAATCCTTCCGTATATGGATGACTGGTATGATTAAAAATATCCTCCAGGGTGCCGTGTTCCACGATTCGCCCTGCGTACATGATGCTGACATCATCGCACACCTCGGCCACGATTCCCAGGTCATGGGTGATCATCAGCATGGAGGTCCCATACTTTTCTCTCAGTTTCTGCATCAGATCAAGCACCTGCGCCTGAATCGTAACATCCAGGGCAGTGGTTGGCTCATCTGCAATAAGCAGATGAGGATTGCATACCAATGCCATAGCGATAATTACCCTCTGCTTCATACCACCGGAAAACTGGTGGGGATACTCCCCCGCCCGATCCCCTGGGATACCTACCATTTCAAGCATGGCTTTGGCCTTTTCCATCGCCTTCTTGGCATCTATCTTCTCATGGAGCTGAATCACCTCCGCGATCTGGTCACCTACGGTAATCACAGGATTCAAAGAAGTCATGGGATCCTGAAATATCATAGATACCTGGTCGCCTCGGATGGTCTCCATCTCTTTCTCACTGTAAGCAAATAAATCCTTGCCTTCCAGGGTGATGGTTCCCCCCGTAATCTCACCTGGAGGATTGGGAACCAGCCGCAGAATGGACAAGGCTGTGGTGGTCTTGCCTGCCCCGGTCTCTCCCACCAGGCCTAAGGTCTTTCCTTTTTCAATGGACAAGTCGATTCCATTGACCGCTTCCACCACACCGTCCATTGTCTTAAATTTCACCTGTAAATCTTTTATCTCTAACGTATATTTCGCCTCATTGTCTGCCATAGCTTTGCCTCCCTACTGTTTTAATCTTGGGTCTAAAGCATCACGAAGCCCGTCGCCCAGCAGATTCAACGCCAGAATGGTAATCACGATAGCCAGGCCTGGGAATAAGGTCAGATGCATGGCATCCCGCAGGAAATTCCTTCCACTGGAAAGCATAGCGCCCCACTCCGGATCCGGCGGCTGAACACCTAAACCGATAAAGCTTAAAGAAGCTGTAGACAAAATGGCACCTGCTACAGACAAGGTAGCCTGAACAATGATTGGAGCCATACAGTTGGGAATAATCTCCCGGAAAATAATAGTGGCATTGCTGGCTCCGATAGCCCTGGATGATTCCACAAACTCCTGATCCTTTACGCTCATAACCGCTGCACGTACAATCCGGGCGAATCCGGGAGTTCCGGATATTCCGATAGCCAGCATCACATTTACAAGGCTGGTTCCCAGTGCAGCCACGATGGTGATTGCCAACAAGATACTTGGAACGGCCAGGAAGATATCCATGACACGCATAATCACATTGTCAACTCTGCCACCATAGTAGCCGGCAAATGCTCCCAGAGTACCGCCGGCAATCAACGATACGGATACGGAAATCAATCCCACTACCAATGAAACTCTGGAACCATGAACCATTCGTGCAAAAATATCTCTGCCGAACTCGTCCGTTCCAAACCAATGCTCCGCACTGGGAGCTTGCAGACGCTCTGGTATATGCTGGGCGACAACCTTGGTATCATAGTCTGCAATTACATCGGCAAAGATCGCACACAGTGCCAAAACAATAAGGATTGCCAAACCCAGCATTGCCATCTTATTTCTGGCCAGACGCTGCCATACTTCCACAGCCATACTGCGTTTTTTTGCTCTCTGATTTTCCATGTTGTCACCTCCTATTTGTATTTTGATTTGATTCTCGGGTCTATGTAGGCATACAAAATGTCAACACAGAGGTTTACAATACTGAAACAGATAGAAAAGATAATGACGCATCCCAGTACCGCCGGAGTATCCTTTGCCTTGATACTGTTGACCAGATAAGTTCCTACCCCTGGCCAGGAGAATACGGTCTCTGTCAGGACAGCCCCTCCTAAGAGAGAGCCAAACTGAAGTCCAATAACAGTTACCACGGGGATCAGCGCATTCTTCAGAGCGTGCTTGTAGATGACGCTTCTGCTTCCCACGCCCTTTGCCTTTGCCGTACGGATGTAATCCTGGCGGATCACCTCCAGCATAGATGAACGAGTGGTTCTTGTTATGTTAGCCATACATCCGGTTCCCAGCGTAATCACAGGAAGCACCAGGGACTTCCACCCTTCGGAACCACCGGATGGGAACCATCTCAAATGCAGGGAAAAGCCGATGATCAGCATAAGCCCCAGCCAGAAATTAGGCGTAGCCACACCCAACAGGGCGAACACCATGCTGATACTATCTGTAAGGGAATACTGTTTCGTAGCAGAAATGATACCGATGGGAATGGACAGCACAATAGCAAACACCATTCCCCAGAAAGCCAATTTCAATGTATCCGGAAATCTGGACACGACCTCACTGAACACAGAACGGCCTGATTTATAAGAAGTTCCCAGATCCCCATGAGCCAGTCCCAGCATATAACGACCGTACCGGATCAACAGAGGATCATTAAGCCCCAGTTCTTCATTAAGTGCCTCGATCGCTTCGATAGGAGCATCCTCACCAAGGATCATTCTTGCCGTATCCCCCGGTGCAAGTGACATAATAAAGAAAACCAGGAAGGAGACACCGATCACAACTGGGATTAACATGATAAGACGCTTGATCACGTACTTATGCATGGCGAATTCCTCCTTCTATCTAAAATTTGCCGTGACAACCT
>JAETTS010000258.1 GCA_021769025.1 Enterocloster bolteae | reverse complement strand
CTTATCTGATTCCCGCCGGGCAGTTTGCCACGAATGAGGCAGGAGAAATCGTGGGAACCGAATTCCAGTATCTGGGATATCAAACTCCGGTAAGCCCGTGGGATGCTTTGATGTTGATGAAATCAGGAATGATTGGTGCTGCAACGATTATGTTTGTTGTAATGATATCCGGGGCCAATATTAACGTTGTGATTGAAACCGGCGTGATGGATGACTTGATGAACTGGGGGGTTTATAAGCTAAAAGATAAAGGCGCAGGAATCCTGATTGCCATGATGATGGTTTTGATGGCTTATCTAGGCGGCTTTGGTGGAACAGATGCGCTGATTGCCGTGGTTCCTATTGGTGTGCTGTTTGCAAAAAAACTGAAGCTTGACCCGATTTGTGCGTTGGGAGTTACGACCTTTGCTTCACTGATTGGCTTTGGTACAGGCCCTGCACAGCAGGCGACGACCCAAATGCTTATGGGGGTGACACCGTACTCTGCATTTTTTACCCGTCTGGTGATTATGAACTTTTTTCTGATTGTAGCCATTGTCATGGTAATGCGCTATGTGAAAAGGATTCGGAAGAATCCCCAGGCATCTCTGATGTATTCGGCAGGATGGAGGCCGGAACTTTCCGATTCTGGTGCAGAGGAGTCCCAGGTTCTGAAAAAGGTGGAGATGAACTGGAGAAAGATTGCGGTGATTGTTATTTTTGTCCTGCAGTATCTGGTGATAGCGCTGTATCCGTTGATGGGCGGGGACGACAGCCTGACGTTTGATTTTATGATTGCAGTTATGCTGTGTACCATGGTGATTGTAGGATTGATTGGTGGGATGAGTTTTGAGAAGCTGGGGCAGAGTTTTGCCAGAGGGTTAGGTTCTATGGCGTTTGTTGCCTTTGTCATCGGTCTTGCCAAAGTAATTTCTCTGGTTCTGGGCAATGGAAATGTAATTCATACGATTGTTTATGTACTGACCAAGCCGCTGCTGGCTTTGCCAAAGTCGGTTTCCAGTATCGGTCTGACCTTAATTGTATCGATTATTAATCCACTCATTCCATCTGCTACTTCCAAGGCGGCAATCCTTGTGCCTATTATGAAACCGGTGGCTCAGGCATTGGGAATGGAATTGAATCTGGCTGTTGTGGCTTATCAGATGGGAGACAGCTTTACGAACCTGCTTTCGCCGCTTTTGGGATGGATGATTGGTTCTTGTGTAATGGCAGATGTACCGTTTGCCAAGTGGTTTCAGTGGGTACTGCCCAAGGTGCTGATATTTATTGCCCTGGCTTGTGTGATTGTTTTCTTGCTGACAGTAACCGGGTGGTCGGGTGTGATTTAAGGCTGGCTGAATCTGAATGAGAAGAGAAAATTTGATAAGGAGGGGCGGAATGAATAAACAGGAGTTTTTGCAAAGGTATCTGGTTGACCGCCATGGAACGGACTGTTCTAAATGGGACGGGCTTATGGAGAAGTTCGGGGAGACAGGGCTTCTTCCTATGTGGGTGGCAGACATGGAGTTTCGGACGTGTGATGCCATCACAGAGGCGCTGGAGGAAAGGGTTCGTCATGGCGTGTTTGGGTACAGCGTTGTGCCAGACCGGTATTATGAGGTTTTTTCTGATTGGATGGAGAGGCGGTATGGGTTTCCTGTAAAAAGGGAATGGGTAAGGTTTTCTACAGGATGTGTGACGGGGATTTCCTGGATGATTCATGCATTTACCCAGCCTGGGGATTCCTGTATGATTCTGACACCAGTGTATTATCCCTTTCATAACGTGGTGACCAATAATGACCGAAAATTGGTGAAGGTGGATCTGAATTACAGCGACGGATATTTTACCATGGATTATGAGGCGATTGAGCGGGCAGTTGTGGAACATAAGGTGAAGCTGTTTCTTATGTGTTCTCCCCATAATCCGGCGGGAAGGGTATGGACGGAGGAGGAACTGGACAAGGTTCTTGCTATCTGCAAAAGGCACGGTGTGCTGGTGGTAAGCGATGAGATTCATCAGGATATTGTGTTTGGGGAGAATCGGTTTGTTCCGGCGGCTGTGGTTTCCGGAGGAAGGTACAGGGATATTGTGGTGACCCTGAATTCGGCTTCTAAGACCTTTAATCTGGCGACTCTGATACATTCTCACATCATCATTACGGACAAGGGGCTGAGGGAGACAAATGACAGATTTGCTTCCGGGCTGAACCGTACGGAGATCAGCATTATGGGCATGACGGCTGCCATGGCCGGGTATGAGAAGGGCGGAGAGTGGCTTGGGCATGTGCTGGATGTGATTGGGGATAATTATGATTACCTGAAGGAAACATTGGAGGAAAAGCTTCCCGGAGTGAGAGTGTGCGGCCTGGAGGGGACGTATCTGCCAATGATTGACCTCAGGACGTATGTGGAGCCGGATAAAGTGCAGGATTTTGTCCAGAAGGGATGCCGTCTGGCTGTGGACTATGGAGAGTGGTTTGGCGACAGATATAAGGGCTTTATCCGAATGAACCTTGCCACGGATCCGGCTTATGTGCGGCAGGCTGTGGAGAGGATTGTTGGGGAGATAAGGATGTAATATACCGTAGCAGAAGGGATTGATTGGGTATGGTGAGAGGATGTGAAGAAATCCCATCACGGATTATGTGGAGGCGACATTGCTGGCGGCGGATCACGACTGCCTGTATCTGTATGAGCAGGGAGCGAAGGACTGCGTGGTGCTGCTGAAGAAGCTGGGTGTGCTGTAACAGGAAGGAGCAGTACACTGCCTGGCTTTACGATGATGATAAAGTTCAAAATACAGGGAATGACTTTTCAAGTGTTTCATGGTAGAATAGAATAAAAGACGGGAGGCATGCGATGCGTAAATTAAAGGTTTATCTGGATACCTCAGTGGTCAGCTGCCTGTATCAGCTGGACACACCGGAAAAATGAAGGATACGCTGGAATTGTGGGAGCTGTTCAGACAGGGATGCTATGAAGTATACATCTCTGATATCGTGCTGAATGAGATAAGCGGCTGCAGCCAGGAAAAGCTGGATATCCTTCTTGACTATCTGAAACAGGTCCAGTACCATATGGTTCACACGGATGAGGATACGGTGGAGCTGGCGGAGAAATTCATTGATTTTGTTGGTATTCTGAAGAAAAAGAGCTTTGACGACTGTCAGCATATCGCGGCAGCGATCCTGGCCGGATGTGATATCATTACATTCTGGAACTTTAAACATATCGTAAATGTAAAGACAGTGCGGGGAGTCAAGACCATCACGACATTGGAAGGTTACAAGGATCTGCTGATCTATCCGCCCTCTGTGCTGTTGGAAGAAGATGATGAGGATGATGACGAAACCGATAGTTAGTAAGGATTTTAATCTGGAGGACATCCGGAAGATCCGGGAATATAATTCCCTGCGCCATATCCAGATGACTCCCAGAGAGATTATTGAGGATACCCGGAAGGGAGCGGCATTCGTATTGAAAAAGCTCGAAAAGATTGAACAGGCAGATTCGTAATGCGAAATCAGAAAGGTGATCAGAGATGATCACCTTTTTACGATTAAGATAGATAAAACAGTATTTACATAATACAGACCTGCTCCATGATATTATCTGTATGGCAAACAGTCCGGTGAATAGGGACTGCTATATTATTATTGGTATTGAAGATAATTTGTACAAATATAGGAATAAAAAGACAATAACAGGAAAAGCAGAGAAGGCAAGGGACTGTCTGGGAATCAAAATGATAGAAAGGTAATCTTGTTTTCAGTTCTGTAGTATGTTAAGCTATGGTTAGGGCAAATCAGGAAAGAAAAATCAGGATAAAGGATGTGGATACATGTTTCAGAATATGTTTGAAACGGTTTATGAAGAAATATTTCCGTTCTGGAAAGAGATATCGGATGTGGACAGAGGGTATATCTGCCAGAATTCCCGTTCCGTAATGTATCCGAAAGGGAAGAACATTCACGATGGCAATGAGTGCTCCGGGGTGATTCTTGTCCGTTCGGGAAGCCTTAGGCTTTCGATCATGTCCGATGAGGGAAAGGACATCACTCTTTACCGGCTGCACAGGGGAGATATGTGTATGTTGTCTGCTTCCTGTGTGCTGTCTGCCATCACCTTTGACGTGTTTATCGATGCTGAGGAGGATAGTGAATGTTATGTCATCGGTGGCCCTGCCTTTGCAGCGGTCTCGGAGCGGAATCCGGCGATTAAGATCTTTGCTCTTGAGACGGCGGTCAGCCGGTTTTCGGATGTGATGTGGGTCATGCAGCAGATTCTTTTTATGAGTATGGATCGGCGGCTTGCCATTTTTCTTTCCGATGAAGCTGCCAGAACCGGAACTGACGTTATCATGTACACTCACGAGCAGATTGCCCGTTATATGGGATCTGCCCGTGAGGTAGTGTCAAGAATGTTAAAGTATTTTGCCAACGAGGGAATCGTGGAAGTCTTGCGGGGAGGCGTAAGGATTCTTGATAAAAAGTGCCTTAGGAACTTGGCGCGTTAGGGCTGCGGTCACAACATTACTTTTCTAACAGAGCCAGGATCTCCGCCTTTGGCCTGGCACCGGTCACCTGGCTGGCTACCTTGCCGTCCTTTATCACTACCAGGGTGGGGATGCT
>JAETTS010000257.1 GCA_021769025.1 Enterocloster bolteae | reverse complement strand
GCAAGGTCCTTGGAGGGATCGCTAAATCTGCCATATCCCATATGATGCGGATGGAGAATGCCGGGAAGAACTTTGAGAAGCTGGCAGCCAGAAGGTTTGAGCCGGGAACCTTAAGCTACCAGAAGTTTATGGCGGTCATTCACTCCGCCCAGGAGTCTCTGTCCAGAGGATATGTGAAGATGGTCAATAAGATGATTATTTTCGACGAGGCGGAATACAGGAAGCTGACATGCGATGAATACAAAAAAGACGACATTCCTGACAGGATCCAGGAGGAGAAGCGGGAATTGTATGAGAAGAACCTGGGAGACCTCCGGTCTATTCTGGAAAACCATGAGAGGGTTCTTTTAGGGATCGACCACCTGCTGATGGAACTGTCCAATGTGGAATATTCAGACCAGGAGGCAGATCATGCGGTTCAGGAGATTGATGAGCTTTTAAAGCAGCTGGAGTATTATCGTTGAAACATTTCAGATACGAAGCAATGTCGGTTCGTTAAGACGTTGTTGTGTTAACTAATGGATATTGAATAGAAAGAGACAGAAGGTATCTACAAGGAACGACAAGGAGAGAGAACATGAAAAACAGTAAAAATCAGATAGTTATCATCGTGGCTGTTGGAATCCTAGTGTTTGTGGTGTCATTTGCCGGAATCCTTCTTACCAGAAATGCCGGAAAGTCCAAGAAGACCGTGGATACGGAGACAGCTGCCGCAGCCATTGCCCGGTATGTAAAGAAGATTGATCCCAGTCAGGCGGAGGTGATTAAATCTCCGGTGGAACTGGCGGATACCAGCGTAGATGAGCTGCCGGAGATCGATACCAATGAGATTACTGTAAGACCGGACACAGCCCTTTATGCGGAGATCTTTGCCACATCAGAAAAGTGCGGTCCCGGGAAAGACGGATGGATCAACGAGGTGGCGAAACGGTTTAACAGGGAAGGATATGAGGTCAACGGTGAACCGGTGTCTGTTATGATCCGAAGCGTGGCTTCCGGTCTTGGCATGGATTATATCAGCAGCGGCAAATACATTCCAGACGGCTACACGCCCTCCAATGATTTCTGGAGCAAGATGTTGGAGGCGGATGGCGTAAGGATGGAGACAGTCAGTGATTGTCTGGTGACCAACACGGCTGGAATCCTCCTGTCCAAGGATACCCAGAAGCAACTGATGGAAAAGTACGGCTCCATCAATTTAAAGACTATCGTGGAGGCAACTGCCAACGGCGAGTTTGCCATGGGGTATACCAACCCCTATGCATCAGCTACCGGATTGAACTTCCTGATCTCCACCTTGCAGACATACAATGCCCAGGATCCACTGCATGAGGAGGCTATGGATGGTTTCCAGTCTTTCCAGGCCAATGTTCCTTTTGTGGCGTACACCACCTTGCAGATGAGGGATGCGGCGGAGACAGGAACACTGGATGGTTTTGTCATGGAGTATCAGACATACATCAATGACTCAGAACTGGCACGCAAATATGAGTTTACGCCTTTTGGATTTCTGCATACCAACCCGCTTTACACAACCAGGGATACAGCGGAGGAAAAGAAGGAGATTCTGCGGATGTTCGCCCAGTTCTGTCAGACGGAGGAGAATCAGGCCCTGGCAGAAGAGTATGGGTTCAATGTGGATGTAAACTACACAGTGGAGCAGAGGGAGGTGGATGGAACGACCCTTCTAAGTGCACAGGAACTGTGGAAGAAGGAGAAAGACAGCGGAAAGCCTATTCTGGCTGTGTTTGTGGCGGATGTATCCGGCTCCATGGATGGAGAGCCCTTAAATTCGTTAAAGACCTCTCTCATCAACGGGATGAAGTATATCAATACTACCAATTATGTGGGGTTGGTGTCCTATTCGGACGAGGTGGTGATCCATGTTCCGGTGGGGCAGTTTAATCTAAATCAGCAGTCAGCATTTAAGGGGGCAGTGGAAAGCCTAAGCGCTGCCGGAGGCACGGCTACCTTTGACGGAATTATTGTGGCGGCAGATATGTTGATAAAGGCAAAGGAAGAGTATCCAGATGCCAAGTTGATGATGTTTGTCTTGTCCGACGGAGAGACCAACCGGGGATATTCCTTAAAGGATATTCAAGATCCCATTGATGCGCTGAACATTCCCATTTATACCATCGGATACAATGCAGATATTCCAGCGCTGGAAAGCATTTCCGCCATCAACGAGGCAGCCAGCATCAATGCGGATTCCGATGATGTGGTGTACAAACTGAAGAATTTGTTTAATTCAAGCTTATAGGAGGAAGGAGAATCGTATTTATGGCATTTACGCTGGATATTCCAAAAAAGGAAGAGATCAAAAAGGTTGTGGAGGAGGAGACCAGGGTTGACTCAGAGACCAGCCTGATAATCTCTGATGCGTCCAAGGAAAAAGGAGATGAGATCCTTGGGACGGATATCGGGAATTTTGAGGACAGGAAAGAACTTACCAGAGCTATTGAGGAGTTCGGGGCGGACGTGGTAAAGAAATCCTCAGACAGGAATGCGCTGATGAAGACACGGATCGGCGATCTGTCCAGGGCAGGAGGCGAGAGCGGAACCGTGGCCAAGGGGTTGGAGCAGCTTTCCCAGCAGATGAAAGATCTGGATCCGTCAGGGATTGATTTTATGAAAAGGGGACCTTTGGGCAAGGTGTTTAATCCGGTAAGGGCGTATTTTAACAAGTATAAGGCAGCGGATACAGCCATCGCTGAGATCGTGGAGTCTCTGGAAAAGGGCGCAAAGGTGCTTAGGGATGACAATACTACCCTGGAGCTGGAGCAGGCTTCCATGAGAGAGCTTACCAAGGAGTTAAACCAGAAGATTGTCCTGGGTGAAGAACTGGATGCCTATCTGACAGAACAGATACAGAGGCAGCGGGCTGCAGGCGGGGATCCAGAGAAAGTGAAGTTTGTGGAGGAGGAGATTCTGTTCCCTTTAAGACAGCGGATGATCGATTTTAACCAGATGTTGGCAGTGAATCAGAATGGGATCATCGCTATGGAGGTGATCCGGAAGAACAATTATGAGTTGATCCGGTCAGTGAACCGGGCCCAGACTGTGACGATTGCAGCTCTCAATGTAGCGGTTACGGTGGCAGGAGCTTTGTATAACCAGAAGATCGTGCTGGAGAAGGTGAAGGCCTTGAACCAGGCCACCAACAGCATGATTGATGCCACGTCAAGGATGTTGAACACCCAGGGAACGGAGATTCAGAAGCAGGCCATGGATTCCAATCTTGATGTGGAGACGTTGAAGCATGCGTTTATGGAGACATTCCAGGCTTTGGATTCCATCAACCAGTATAAGCAGAAGGCGCTTCCCCAGATGAAGGAGACCATTGCAGAGTTTCGGCAGCTGGCAGAGGAGGGGGAGCAAGTGATACAGAAGATGGAGGAGTCGGAGATTATGAGGAGAGGATAGGGATACTGTCATTTCCTAGTGTACTGACACGTTTACTTTCAGCCAAATGACGCAGAATGAATTTTCAGCCTGCAAGGAGGAGGAGAGAGGCGACACATTTCCTTCGCTGGGGCGGACTCTGGGGCGGCATTGTTGACCGACGGTGCTGTGTGCCAGTGGCACATGTTTCCCACGGGCCGAAGCAGAGTGTAGACCAACGCGGCAGACGGAAATTCATTCTGCGTCATTAGCGATGTAAACCAGACAAAGATACGAATACTCCATCAAATAAAAAACAAAATAGAAATGTAAAATTAACTTGACATACAATGTAAAGTATATTATACTTTGTATGTCAAGTTAATTTTACAATATCCCTCAACCTATAACAATAACAACAGCAAAGAAAAAGGAGGCGGCATGAAAAACCGGATTCAGGAATTGAGGAAGGAAAATCGGATACGCCAGGAGGATCTGGCGGATGCGGTGGGAGTAACCAGGCAGACCATTATCTCTCTGGAGAATGGGAAGTATAATGCGTCTTTGCAGTTGGCTTACAAGATAGCAAAGTATTTTGATAAGCAGATCGAGGAAATCTTTTTATTTGAGGAGGAATGAGATATGTGGTTTGGTCAGACATTTGGAACGGGTTCCGTTGATTTTGAGAAGCGGTGTAAGATGCGGATTCGCGTCGGTATGGGAGTGATTCTTTTAGGGCTTTTATCCATAGGAGTTTGTTCTATAAGCCAGGGTATATCGCAGGCTATGGGGCAGATGTATGTCTGGTTTGGAATTGGCCTTGTGGTTGGAGGTATAGTGAAAGTAAGGAAAAACCACAAGATTTTAAAAAATCCTGACTTAAAAAAGGCCAGTGCCATCTCTGAGATGGATGAGCGGAACCAGGCGATCGGTATCAGGTGTTGGGCTTACAGCGGCTATACGATGTTTCTGCTTTTGTATGTGGGGATCCTGACGGGGATATTCTTGAATGAAATGATCGCTCAGGTGCTTTTGACAGTAATTGCAGTCTATGCCCTGCTTTTATGCCTTTTCCGGTATCTGTTACAGAAAAAGATGTGACAGATTGGCAGATTGGCAGATTGGTCTGTCAGTCCGAATGGTACTGGGTCAGGCTGGCTGGTTTAGATTACAAAAAGCCAGAAAACCAGCCGGATCCAGGCTACGAAGGAATCTGTCCCGCGGCAAAAGCTAAAAAGGAATTCAGCGCACTGGAAGAACGGTTGGGATAATGGAC
>JAETTS010000256.1 GCA_021769025.1 Enterocloster bolteae | reverse complement strand
GGGATGCAGATTTCTCAGAAGAATCTGCCTCTCCATAACCAGAATCCCGTTATGCCCTATGGCTGAGTATCCCAGCTCCTCCGCCACATAATGTATCATATTGCCAATGGTGTCCAGCTGCAGCTGGGGCAGGCCGGGTTCTGTGGAATTCTCTGCAAATCCGGTCTGCTCTAACCGGTTGAGCAGGACAAAGATGCAGATGGCAATTTCAAAAAATACATCCTTTGCAAATATGATATTATTGTCCTTGGTGAAACAGTTCATATAATAGATGACATCTGTAAGAGGGCAGATAAACCCCGCCCGCCTTATAATAAAACGTACAAAAAAATCCTTCTCGCATTTTATGGATGGAATCAGACCCTTAAATATGTCAATCAGCAGCCCGCGGGTCTTATCCTCCTCTGTCTGGAGCAGGATTCCCTTCTTACTTTTGGCCACAAAGATAATCCCATATTTTTTTACATATTCATCCACCAGCCTGCAGTCATTTATGATGGTATTCCTGGTGACATACAGTTCGTCTGCCAGCTGCTGCATGGAATAATAACCATCATGGCAGAGTAATTCAATGATAATATAAACCTTCCGCTCCTCCAGCGACATTTTATACTGGTATGGATCCATGGAATACACTGCGTCCATGAACTCACTGATATGCTTTCGGTCATCCAGACGCAGTATGTGGTTGTCCCAGTATACAGAGTGTCCGAAACCGGATTCCCTGGCAAATTCCACAAGCTCCTGCACATCGCCTTTTAAGGTCTTTTCAGTTATGTTATAGTCATCTGTCAGTTTTTTCAGGCTCAGCTCCTCGTTTGGATTCTTCAGAAGCCGCTGTAATATCTCGGTACTTCTCTTTTTCATTTACACCCACCACTTTCAAATTAGTCCAACCGGCCAGATGGACTGCTGCGTCTCTACACGACATCTGCAGCGTCCCCTGATCCGGAGGCGCCGCAAAGTCTTTTCCCTTAAATCCGGCTATTCCCTTCAAGCACCTGGAAACCGGACCATTTTATATTTTATATACTCTCCCTTTTGCACTTCATCAACCTTATGTCTGAACGGCTGCGCTTTACTCCGCCGCAACCTTCTTCATCAGCTCCTCCAGCTTCTTTTCCGTATTGGCCTTATTGACCCCGGAAATGAGTCCGAACACGCTCATGTACGGCTTCTCCAGAGGCTGGCGGTAATTGGCCGTGGTCAGCACAATATCCACATGGTGCTGCCTCTCCGGAACTTCCGCAATGGTGGCCTTAAATACCCTTGCATTGACCCCTGCCCTCTGCGCTATTTCCTTTACTGCCTCCTGTGCGATGGTTGAAGTCGCAACTCCGCTGCCGCATGCTACTAAAATTTTGATTTCTTTTGTCATGATACCTTCTCCTTTTCTACAGTGTTATTGTTTAATGTTATATGACTCATATCCCGCCCCATACATGGATTCTTTAAGGTTTACTATTCGATGCTTGCATGGCGCTTTGCCATCTTCTTGTTCGTATCCGCATTTTTTGAACTCATCTTAAGGATGACCGCGTCAAAAATCAGCAGCAGCATCTGCTCAAACAAACTGCCCAGAGGCTGGATGCTTGCCTTTGACTCAGAAAACTTGGTGGCGGCCTCAATCCGGATAAGCGGCTCATGGTTCCTGCTCAGTGTGGATTCCTTGCTGCCGGTGATCACCAGCACGTCGGTTCCCTGCTTAGCCCCATCGTCTGCCGCGCTGCACACGCTCTGTGTCTCTCCGGAAGCCGAAGCCACAATCAACAGGTCCCCTTTTCCCACGGAAGGAGTTGTGGTCTCCCCCACCACATAGGACTGATATCCCATCTGCATCAGTCTCATGGCCAGCGCTTTTAACATCAGGCCGGACCTTCCGGTCCCGTATACAAAGATTCGCTCATGAGTGTCAACCGCCTCTATGAACTGGTCGATTTTTTCTTCCGGCATCTGCACGGAAGCATTCTTTAATTCAGCGACAATATCCATTAATTCCATAACCAATCTCCTTTTTCATCTCTTACGTGAAAGGGATTTCCCTGACTATCCTATCTTTTCCTGTAAGTATTCAATCAGTTCCTCGTCTGAAAGGCTCTTGCATTTTAACAGAGCTTCCGAATCATTTAAAAAACCCATCATGTTCTGCAGCGCCTGAAGATGTTCATTGGGATCCTTGATTGCCAGGTTGAAAATCATATCTGTACTGACATCCTGGGTATCGTCATCCATCCGCTTAAAAGAAACAGGCCGGTCCAGTTTGAGGAAACAAACACTGTTTTGTGTGATGCTCTCATCTTTGGCATGCGGGATGGCTGTAGGAATCTCCGTGGGCAGTCCTGTAGGGTAATTCTTCTCCCGTTCCACGCACAGAGTCCCAAACTGTTCGCTGACAAGTCCTTCCTTATACAGAGCCTCACCGCACATGGTGATTGCCTCATATCTGTCCCTGGCAAAACCGTGAATCACTAAATATCTATTTTTCATACTAATCTCCTATTCTTAACCAAGCATTCCAAACAGTCTGTGCAGCAGGGATACCAACAGGTTGCCCGGGTTCCAGCCAAAGTGGGATGCGGTTACCAGTCCTTCAAATTTAACGCCGGTGACAGACAGCATCTGCGTTGCTTCGGGTATGAACATGTTCGCAAAGAACAAGGTAATGAACATCATGACTGTCATGCAGATCAGAGTCCTGAATATATTTCCCTTACTGGTCAGCACACACATAGGAGCCAGATAGCAAACCTCTGCCAGGATTCCCAGAGGGAAAAACCTCATATCGGGAATCAGGAATGCCAGGAGGATGGTGACCGGTATCATAATGGCCGAGCATGTGATACAGGCCGGGTCTCCCAATCCAAGGGCGATGTCCATACCGATGTAAATATCCGCGTCATCGCCAATCTTCCTGTGCATGTAATCATTGGCAGCATTGCCCATGGGAGTCAGACCTTCCATCATAACGCTTACCATTCTGGGAATCAGCACCATGGATGCCGCGACACCCATGCCGATGGTCAGTAACGCCCCCAGGTCCTGTCTGGTCAGCAAGGCCAGGAATACGCCCACCAGCAGTCCGATGACCGCGGGGTCTCCAAAGATTCCCAGTTTCTTTCCCAGCTTATCCACATTGACATCCACGTCCCTCAGGCCGGGAATCAGGTCAATGATTTTATTGAGTCCATATGTAACAGGATATACCCAGGCGCAGAACGCCAGCGTGGTACAGGTGGTTCCTTCCAGTCCGAAGAATTCCCCCCACTTCGGGGCCAGCCACTGGGAAAAGAACAATGCAACGATGCCGCACCCCACGGCTACCAGGAAACCGATAACTGCGTTTCCTGACAGGGCATATGCCAATGCGCCGGGTACAAGAAAATGCATGAAATTCCAGATATCCACATTCAGTACCTTTGTAATCTTCAGGCGCACCAGAATCAGATTCACAATTATGATGGCCGGGATGACAAACACGGCAAAGGGAACGGTCCAGGATGCAGCCCCCAGCGCTGCAAACCCAACCTCCAGAGCGTCATATCCCGACCCCAGCGCCTTATAGTAGTCCATGACCGGCTGTATTGTTGTAATCAGCAGGTTGACCGCCAGAACCAGTCCCTGGAAACCGATTCCCACCAGTAATCCGGACTTGATGGCATGGCCCAGCTTCATCCCAAAGAATTTTCCTAATATGGCTATGACAACCGGCAGAAGTATGGCTGCGCCTAAATTGATAAATTCCTGAAAAAATCCTAATATTGCCTCCATTTTATACCCCCTCTTTTTATCTGTAAACCTTCTTTATTAAAATCAGGCTATGGTACGGCCGCCGTCAAGAAGGATCGTCTGCCCCTGGATGTATGAATTGTCCTTGTCAGCCAGGAACACCGCCAGGTTTGCAACATCCCGGACCGTGCCGTAGCGGCGCACAGGAATCTTTTCCAGAACAGCGTCCAGCTCTGCCTGGGTGGGATAATTTACACGCATCATATCCCCTGTGTCAATCAGGCGCGGCGCGATGATATTGACATTTACGCCTTTTGGTCCAAGCTCCTTTGCCAGTCCGCGCATCAGCCCTTCGCCGCCTGCCTTGGAGGCCGGATAGGCCACGGCTCCGCCTGTACCGCTTAAGGCTGAACCGGAACTGATGTATACGATGGAACCGTGGTTTGTGAGGAAATCATTGTAAAACGCCTTTACGGTATTGAACAGACCGTTTAAGTTTATGCTGATGGTCCTGTTCCACTCCTCAAATGTAAATTCATTTACCTTCTTTTTGAAGGCCACCCCGGCGTTGAGGACAAGGGTGTCAATCCGTCCGAACTCCTCAAATACTTTCTCCCGCACATGGTCCATATCTTCCGGCTTTGACACATCCGCCTGGACAAACAGGGACTTCACATAATCACGTGTGATTTCTTCTGCTGTCTCTGTACCGAATTCCACATTATAATCAACGATTACGGTATTAGCTCCCTGCTCTGCAAACTGTACTGCGATCTGCTTTCCGATTCCATGTCCTGCTCCTGTCACCAATACCACTTTTCCCTCAAATTTTTTCATCTTTATACCATCCTCTCTATTCTTGTGGTGTCATGCTTATCGTTCCATAGCCCTGCCGCAGCTTCTATTTCACTGCTTCCCGCAGTATGCTGTAGCGCTCGCCGGGATTGCCTCCAAAGAGATATCCGCC
>JAETTS010000255.1 GCA_021769025.1 Enterocloster bolteae | reverse complement strand
GATTTGACAAGACCATGAAGGTAGGGGCTTCTGTGGTGTGCGCCAGACGAGGCGGTTTATCCTCCACCTTTGACGAACTGAACAAATTTTTTACCATCAGCGGCATGCCAGTAGCTTCCAGCCAGTACTGGAACAGTGTCCATGGAAGAGAACCGGGACAGGCATCGGAAGATTTGGAGGGACTGCAGACTATGAGAACTCTGGCCAGGAACATGACATTTCTTATGAAGAGCATTGCCCTGGGGAAAGAGGCTTATGGGCTGCCTGAGAAGGAAGATCATGTGTGGACCCACTTTGTGCGGTGACAGGCGGAGGATATCACAAAATGACCAAGATTTTAGTCAGTGCCTGCCTTTTAGGTTTGTGTTGCCGCTATGACGGGAAGGAGAAGGCAGATGACCGGATCCTTACGCTTTTCCATCGGGAAGATGTACTCCTGGTTCCGGTGTGCCCGGAACAGTTGGGCGGGATGGGAACACCCAGGCTGCCCTCAGAGAGAAGGGACGGCAAGGTAGTCAACCGTACAGGGGAAGACGTGACCAAATATTATAAACAGGGTGCCAGACAGGCGCTTACAATGGCAAAATTATATGGGTGCCAGATAGCAATACTTAAAGAGAGAAGCCCTTCCTGCGGGAAAGGTAAGATCTATGACGGAACCTTTACAGGAACTCTCACAGAAGGGAACGGCGTTACAGCAGAGTTGTTATGCGAACACGGAATCCTGGTTTTGGGAGAAAGCGAAACAGAGCAGATTCCTGTGATCCAGTAGAATAGAGGAAATCATGAATCAAATCATATCAAATACAAAAGCCATGTTTTGCGACATCACATTCTTAAAGAAGGTTATGACCATCGCCCTTCCGGTTGCGATGCAGGGCATGTTAAATACGGTGGTAAATCTGGTGGACAACCTGATGATCGGAAGCCTTGGCTCAACAGCCATTGCTTCCGTAGGGCTTGCTAACAAGGTGTTCTTTGTGTTTACCTTGCTGGTGTTCGGTGTGGCCAGCGGTTCCGGCGTACTTGCCGCCCAGTACTGGGGAAATCAGGATGTGAAAAATATCCGCAAGGTGTTGGGTGTGGGCCTTATGATTTCTCTGGCAGGGGCCTTTTTATTCCTGATGCCCGCCAGGTTAAAGCCTCGCCTTATGATGCGGATCTTTACCACCAGCCAGGCCAGTATCGAGATGGGAGCCGCCTATCTGGCAGTGGCAGCGCTATCCTATCCTTGCACGGCCATTTCCAATACTTATGTAGCCATGCTTCGGGCGGTGAACCGGGTGAAGGCCCCGGTGGTTATCAGCTGCGTTGCAATCCTGGTAAATATTGTATTTAATTATACATTGATTTACGGAAAATTCGGTGCCCCGGCCATGGGCGTGGTGGGAGCTGCCACTGCAACACTGATTGCCAGGGTAGTAGAAGTGACGCTGGTTATCCTTGTGGTGTATCTGGGTAAGACACCGTTGGCCTGCCGCTTAAAGGAATTGTTGGGATATTCAAAGGAGTTTTTAAGGCAGTTTTTCCGCACAGCTACCCCGGTTATCTGCAATGAATTCGTATGGGGATTGGGGATTACCATTTACTCCATGGCATATGGGCGTATGGGAGACGATGCGGTGGCGGCTATCACCATTGCCACCACCATTCAGGATATTGCAGTAGTTCTCTTCCAGGGGTTGAGCGCGGCCACCGCAGTGATTCTGGGAAACGAGATGGGGGCAGGAAAATTAAAACAGGCGGAATTGTATGCCAAATATATCTTTATTTTGCAGTTTATCCTGACTGCCTTTTCGGCCCTTCTTATTGTTGCCCTCCGTTTTCGCATCATCGGCCTCTACCAGCCGGGAATCTCTGATGAGGTGGCTATGTCTGTCAACCGGTGCCTATTGGTATTTGCGCTGTTTACACCAGCCAAAATGTTTAATTTTATCAATATCGTGGGAGTGCTGCGAAGCGGCGGCGATACGATGATGTGTCTGTTTATCGATACCAGCGGTGTCTGGTTCATCGGCATCCCCCTGGCTTTTATCGGGGGATTGGTGTTAAAGCAGCCCATCCATATTGTGTACGGGATGGTGATGCTGGAAGAGGTTTATAAGGCGGTTATCGGCTATTGGAGATACCGGCAGAAGAAGTGGCTTAGGAATCTGGCGGTGGAATTGTCCTGAAAAAGGGGCTCTTTCAGACAAGGCATTGGAACTTAAAAAATGGAAAGGTTCTGCTTGCATATCGTCTGGGAAGAAGCTATAAAAACACAGCCAAGAAAGACAAAAAATGACGGAATGCAGCAGGGCAGAGTGCAAAAGCTGACAGAAAAGTCAAAAAACTCTAGCTTTTTTCTCCAAAATGTGGTAATATTTTCTCGTTATTTATCACTTTATTGTATAGAGTGCGAGTCTGTGAATCTCATATGGACGCACTCTGGCAGTGGGATCCGTATCAGGGAATGGGTGCGGATACCAAAAAATAGGAGGGTAGCTATGGAGAAATTTTTCAAACTCAAGGAGAACGGCACCACCGTGCGTACGGAGGTTCTTGCCGGTCTTACCACCTTCATGACGATGGCTTATATTATCGCCCTGAACCCCAACCTGCTCACGAATTTCGATGTGGGCTCCGCTCTATGGAACGGCGTGTTTCTGGCAACCTGTATTGCCTCTGCGGTGGCTATGTTCTGTATGGCATTTTTGGCCAACAAGCCCTTTGCACTGGCTCCCGGCATGGGGCTTAACAGCTTCTTTGCCGTAGTTGTGGCCAATATTGCAGGACTTACAGGTATGACCTATGTAGCCAGCTTCCAGGCAGCGCTGATCATCATCCTGATTGAGGGCGTAGTGTTTATCGTTCTTTCCATTTTGAACATCCGGGAGAAAATCGTGGATGCCATTCCTTTAGGCGTTCGTCTGGGAATCGCCCCGGCCATCGGCATCATGCTGATGAATATCGGCTTAGGCTCCAATGCAGGCGTCTATTCCGAGAACGGCGGCCCGTTCTATGTGATGAGAGACTTTTTCGGAGCGCTCACTGCCAATGTAGCCAAGACCACCATGGGGTCCGGCTATGGCACCATGGTGCTTCAGGTTATCACCATGTTTGTAGGACTGTTTGTCATCGTCATTCTGGCAAAGAAAGGCATCAAGGCAGCTGTTTTGCTGGGAATGCTGGTGGCATCCGTGGTTTACTGGATCGGTTCCGCCCTGTTCCTGGGCGCCAATCCTTTTGCATCCTTAAGCAGCGCGTCCTTTGTACCGCCTTTTGCTGATCTGGCTTCCACCACCCTGTTTAAGTTTAATTTCCAGGGCTTTATGGATATCGGCTGGTTTACGGTGATCACACTGATTATCACCTTCTGCATGATCGATATGTTTGATACCATCGGCACCCTGGTAGGTACTGCATCCCGGGCCGGCATGGTAGACAAGGATGGCAACATGCCCAATATGAAGGAAGCTCTTCTGTCTGATGCCATAGGTACTGTAGCTGGTGCCTGCATGGGAACTTCCACCGTTACTACCTTTGTAGAGTCTGCTTCCGGCGTGGAGGCTGGTGGTCGTACCGGCCTTACAGCCCTTACCACAGGCGCTTTGTTCCTGGCATGTATCTTTATCGCCCCGGTGGCTGCCATTATCCCGGCAGCTGCAACATCTTCTGCACTGATCTATGTAGGCGTTTTGATGTTGATGGGACTTAAGAATGTAAACTTTGACGATATGGACCAGATGGTTCCAGTAGCCCTGATGCTTGTGGGAATGCCCATCTCCGGTTCCATCGGACATGCCATCGGCCTGGGACTGATATCCTATACAGTAATCAAGGTGTTCAGCGGCAAGGCAAAGGATGTATCGGTTCTTACCTATGTGATCTCCGCATTGTTCCTGGTGAAGTTCTTCCTGGTTGTATAATAGGAGAATCGGATTCAGGCAATGAGAAGAAAATAGAATAAACGGATATAGAAAATAAGGTGTTAGAGAAGAGCCTGAATTGTCTGAGAGAACCTGACAGTTCGGGCTCTTTTTTAAGAGCTGGCGAAGAATTCCTTCTCCTGGTTGTGTTATCCCAGGTCATTAAATATAAACGAAATAATATGATACCTGAAAGGCGCTGGAGTGACAGGAAGAAGATGAAGGAGTAGATAAAATGGAGCATGTGTATGTACATATTTTGGGAAGTTGCTCTGGAACGGAGCCCTATGAGGGCAGGCATCATACGTCTGTGGCATTGGAGACGGAAAAGGGGCTTTACTGGCTCGATGCTGGGGAATGCTGCTCATATACGGCGTATCTGATGGGCATTGATCTGTTGAAAACCAGGGGAATCTTTATTTCTCACTGCCATATGGATCATATCGGCGGTTTGGGAAACCTGCTGTGGAATATCAGGAAGCTTACAGTGGTTCAGGAGAGACGGACATTGGCAGAGAAAATCGATGTGTTTGTTCCCTATGAGGAAAGCTATCAGGCGGTGATGAACCTTCTGGCCCATACAGAGGATGACTTTGTGTGCAATTACCGGCATGAGGGCCATTCGGTTCAGGACGGCCTGCTGTATCATGGGGGAGAGGACGAAGGGGATATCCGGATTGAGGCTGTCCACAACCACCATTTAAAACATGAGGAGGGGATGCCCTGGCGTTCCTTTTCCTTCCGGATCCAGGTGATGGGAAAGAACATTTTCTATTCTGGAGATACAAAGCAGGAG
>JAETTS010000254.1 GCA_021769025.1 Enterocloster bolteae | reverse complement strand
TCTCATAGTCCTTTGTGTAGCATCTTATCCTGCATTTCCTTGAAAAAGCCTGGGCGCTCTCCTTCTCCGGGTTATATGCGCATATGATGTTGATTCCGCTGACGAACTTGGCTTCGCCCACAAACCTGGGTGCAATGCGCCCCGTACCGATGATACCTGTCTTCACAATCCGGAAACGGTTCTTGCGCAGCTGGGTGGATGAAATATCCGGGGTCCGGTCCAGATATACCACATTGCAAAAGACCTTAAGATAATCAAAGGTCCCCACCCAGTCCGAACCCACCGTGAAGATATCCACTCCGTAGCGCTGGATATCTTCAATTTTCTGTCCTTCATGGTCCTCTATGATGATTTCATCCGCAAATCCGGTCTGTCTCACATTGTCAATGCGCTCCAAGATGGGGTCAATCACATTGACCTTACCTCTTATCTCATCAAAATGCTCCGTGGTCACGCCTACAATCAGGTAATCCCCCAACGCCCTGGCGCGCTCCAATAATTTGTAATGCCCTTCATGGAACAGGTCGAACGTGCCATATGTAATCACCTTTTTCATACGTAATCAATCCCTTTCCGCTTACCTATGTACTCATATCGGCGCGTTTCGGCAAAATATAATATTTCATCTGCATAAACCTAAATTAACTCCGTCACCCGCACCCCATCAGGCAGTTCCTTTAAGCAGCAGACATACCCGCTGCCCTGGTTTTGTATGTCCAGCAAGTCAAAAATATTGTGAACCGGCACACAGGCATGGTTCTCCTGCTGTTCAAACCAGTACAGCCTGCATACCGCCATGGAACCGGCCGGCCTGGCGCAGGACTCATCATTTTCAAATATGGTGGCAAGGGCCTTCTTAAGTACCTCCACATCCTCATGGCTCACCCCATTCTTATCCGCATAAAACGGATTGACCGAGCCCTTTACCACATACAGGCCCTGCTCCACAATGCTCTTTGAGCCCATGGTATCGGAGGATTTGCCTTTGGCGCTGCCTTTGTCCTCACCGTTTGTGCTCTTGGTGATATGGATATCCTTAATCACCACCGGCTCCACGGATGTGCCATGGCATACGGTCACAGCCCCATGGACAGAAGCGCTGGCAGCGGCCTTGACCCCGGAAAAAGCGAATATCTGTCCGAACAGCCGCACATCCAGCCAGGTCCCGCAAGCCATGCGCAGACCTTCTTTCTGCGACCTTCCATCCTTAAGGGCATTAAAAATGTCCTTCCTGGCAGCCAGGCGTTCCGCCAGGGAACTGTACCCGTCCACACAAAGGCTGTCAGACTGGACAAATACAGGCAGACCCATGTGGATGAACCGGTTGCGTATTTTTCGGCGGATACATTCTCCTGTTACTTCCCCGTATCCGTTGTCGTTGGTCCTTGGGCGGTTTCCCTCCAGCGGATCCCCGTTTGGGTTTGCATTGTCCACCCTGAATACCATGATGAAATCCTGTCTGTTCATAAATCTATCCCATTTCCTTCCTGATCGCATAATCATACTGTATAAAATATAGCTGCTGGGAGCTGAACCCTGTCAGGTAAGCACTTCCCAACGGTTCATCGGCATCAGCCTGCCCTGTGGCCATGGCTTCCACTTGTTCCATAAGCCTGCACGCATGCTGTCCCCTCCTCATTCTGTTGGCTTTGTAAAGGTATGGGGTAAGCCGTCTCCGGATTATACCCCAATATCTTCCCGGAGACCGGGAAAACATCTGCATGTATCCGCACACGCCTGATATGCACCCTTCTCTGGCCTCCTGGAAATATAGCCTCTCGATGTAATCGGCAATGGCCAGCAGACGGCCCCAAAGATAACTGCGGTCCGTATTTAATTTATCCAGCATGATGCTTTCCCCTGCCACGTCCCGGTTAAGAAGGGCGCACGTAACCTGTAAGACCATCATCCAATGGCTGCGTTCACGGAACATACAGGGATTTCCCGCTCTGCGGATAAGATTGGCCATAATGTCTGACGGCATGGGCTGAGCAGATAATATAACGGAAACCACACGGTTGACCTGACGGGCAAATACTGTTTTATCCACAACCGTAAGTACACCCCCATATTCGGTTCCATAAGCAGCAATCACCACGTCCGGCGCCGAGGGTGCACCTGTAAATGCTCTTTTTCCCGTCGTAAACTGCCAGCAGGCAGTCCGGTGCCATTGTTTAAGCCGCCGGCAGATAACATCTGCGGGCATTTCCGCGTAATCGAGAATTGCCAGCCTGCCTTTATAGTTCTGCTTGTTGGGTGCGTCTAACACCAGCATATGGAACATTCTGTGATCCATAAGGACTTCTGAAAAACACACATCCAGATGTCTCTGGTATGCATCCCTTCCGGCAAAAAAACTGTATTCATGTTTCCCCTGAATATCAGGTGTATTTGCAAACAAATCAAAGGCCAGGGGATTGCCGTCCGCATCCCAGCACACGCGGATATTGCTCCCGAACACACGTCCCTGGCGTTTGATTATCCAGCTTAAAGCGCAGTGAGCCTTAAAACTTGTGACCAGGCCGATGGACACCGCATCAATCCCTTCCCGGAACCAGTCTCTGGAATAGACAATGCTTCCATTTTCATTGGAGGAAATAAGCTTAGCCCAGTCTGAACTCCCCCGTATACCATTCGTATGTTTTCCAGTACAAACCGTATATTCTCCTGTTACATAGCAGATATCCTTCTTTCCCTGCTCCATCACAAAGGCAGTGTAGTACGAGATCCAGCTTTGAAACAGTTCCCTGTTTTTCCATGTCTCTGCCGCATACCCTTCCTCTGCCTCCTGATCCATTACCCTGAATCTGACCACGCAGGACAAAATATCCCTGCCTGCCACTTTCTTCTCCTCGTCAATGGTACCGTCCTCCTCTGGTATGATGACATTGGCCGCGATCAAGTCAGAGGCTGTCCGTTTCCGGTTCAGGTATTGCCTTACCGCTTTTAACTGGGGAACCGCGTAAGTGCTTAGGCTCCAGGCAGCAAGCAGCTGCTCATGTGCCCTGCACCGCTTCTGTATATCCAGAATCATCTGTTTGTCCTGTATATAGGAACCTGCATCGCTCATAAGATACACCAGTTTGTCATTTAGCGGATTAGGCGGCGGTTCCGGACCGGACCGGCTGGCAGATTCCACCGTGGAGGGAACAATTGTATATACCTCATCCTTCCTGATATCCAATACACATGCATCCAGAAAGTTCCCCTGCATATCAATTGTCACGGTTATATGCGCCGTCAGATATGTATGGAACAACGGCAGAAGCACTGCATCCGTATCCTCCCTCTTTGCACCAGCCCGGGAAGACTGGCTGTCATATACCCCGGCCAGGCTCTGCAATAAATTCATCTGCTAATCCCCTCCTGCCCTGCATGTTCTGGTAATGCACTCTTCCTGATCCGGAAAACAGATTACACCCTGATGCATCCTGTAAGGCGCCAGACGGATTACGCCCTTTTCAAAATCCCTGCTGTGGACCATAACTCCAAAGTCCATATCCACAGCGTCATAATATCCTTCCCCATCCCCGAAGAGACATGGCCTGACATATGCGAAGCATTCTGTGATTCCCAGGTGGACCGGCAGCTTCCCTCCCCGTCTGAGCCACCGCAGCATGGATTCATAGTGCTTTGCAACGTTGCGGTCCGAGGCATACCGTTCACTTCCCCAGGCCAGCTCAACCTCAATCTGGTAACATACATCCCTCAGGTAACTGTAATACCCCAAATCCTTCCCTCCTGTCTTATAAACAGGCAGAAGCTTGCTCCTTGACTGGTACCGGATGGGATTCAGGATCCTAATCCGCAGCGGTTTCCACTTTATGGACGGTTTCCAGTAAATGCTTTCCGTCAATCCCGTAACAGCTGAACAGGTAGGAACCGGATATGAATGCAAATCCCCGCCAGTTTTGGTCATTGGATTGGTAAACAGCGCATATTCTCCTCTTACCTCGTAGCATATTTTTGGCATGTCCCTTCCCTGGGAAGGGATTATTTTTTTATCGCTCAAAAAATCACCTCGTCAGCCATCGTGTGTTCATCACCATGGTTTTATCTATCATATATACTAGGATTCATCTGCAGGCAGGGTCCCGGTTATGATGTGGTTATGGTTCTGGTATGATAAGGCACCGTTCCAGAAAGCAGGAACACAAAAAACCGGAACCCTATGCAATGCGGGACAGCTCATATATCTGGTGTAAGCTGGGTAGTCCTTCAATCCTCATATGCCGTCAAGGCTATGTAAAATTCATTATCCGTGTATTGGTATATCTCTCATATATGCTAACTTCAATCCTCACAGCCGTTAAAGGCTGTGTTTCCGTAATTGCCTACTGCTTTTATGGTTTACGATTTGTCATATATCAGCTTTATCTCTGCATTATATTCTTCTTCCTGCTTTCCATAGGTCTGCCTTTAATATAGAACCTATTTATTTTTATCGGCGGTAATGGTTAAAATATAATAGTTTTAATTGTACAAGGTTTATTTTTACTCCCAGCCGGTCCAAGAAGGTATGTTCCAAACAATCGGATTAAAAAAACTGACCCTCGGAATCTATGTTCCGCGAGTCAGTCATCGCAACTATATATACAACTAAAACCATCCCCCCTGCTGTCCCTGAAGGGTTTCATCCTGCGTGTCACACCAATAATGCAGTCATAACCGAATGTTCCATATCGTCAATATTATAAACATGCTCCATCACTTCAAAGGTTTCCCGCAGATTCCCTCTGGCACTTTTCCAGCCAATGCCAT
>JAETTS010000253.1 GCA_021769025.1 Enterocloster bolteae | reverse complement strand
TTTTGACTTCTTTAACCATTGTGTCATAATATTCTCCGTATGTCTGCCCCAAGGTTTTGCAGGTCCCTGCATATATCATCGTAACCTCTCAAAATATGGCTGCAGTTTCATATGGTAGTGTCGCCTTATGACGACAGCCCTGCAACTACCAGGGCAGCGCCTCCCCGCAGGTCAAGAGCTTCCACAGGACATCCTGTCAAAGGATACGTTCCTGTCACAAAGGCCCTCTCCCCCTCAAGGCGGATTTCTGCTCCCATTTTCCCAAGCTCAAAGGCTGTGGCAAATCTTCCCTCAAAAATCGTCTCTCTGATACAGCCGATACCATCCCCTATGGACAGAAGGCTAAGAGCGGGAGACTGGAGATCCGTAGGAAATCCCGGATATGGCTCAGTCTCAAGGGCGATCGCCCTAGGCCGTCCTTTCATGGCAATCCCAATATGCCTTTCATACTCTTTTACCTCTGCCCCCATCTCTCTCACAGCCTTTAGAACCGCTGCCATCTCTCCGGGACAGATTCCCTCCAATACCGCCTCCCCCTGTGACGCTATGATGCAGGAAAGATAGGTTCCTGCCGCAATCCGGTCTCCCGGCACTTCAAACGTTGTGTCGTGAAGGCTTGTGACTCCTTTAACCTGAATAACCTCTGTTCCTCCGCCGGTAACCTTGGCGCCCATACTGTTTAACATACGGCACAGAGCTTCAATCTCTGGCTCCCTGGCTGCCCCGCGGATCACAGTAACCCCTTTGGCCAGCACTGCCGCTAAAAGGGCGTTCTCTGTGGCTCCTACGCTGGGAAAGGAAAATACAATCTCCCCGCCTGTCAGCCTTTTGGCCTTTGCCCGGATCACTCCGCCCTCCTCCTCCACCACTGCCCCCAGTTTCCTTAAGGCATACAGATGAAGGTCAATGGGGCGCTTTCCGATGGAGCAGCCGCCGGGATGGCAGGTGATTGCCTCCCCGCATCGCCCCAGAAGACCTCCCAGCATCATGATGGAAGACCTCATGGCTTTCAGATAATTTTCTGGGATATGGATATCAGACAAAGTGTCTGTCTGAATGGTCAGACGATCCCTTTCCAGCGTACATACACATCCCATATATTCCAATATCTCCTTCATACAGAGAACATCCTGTATTCTGGGGACATGGGTCAACACAACAGTACCTCTGTGGAGAATGGATGCTGCCATCATCGGAAGCACCGCATTTTTAGATCCCTGTATCCCGATCTCTCCCTTTAGCGGATGTAACCCATGGACCTGTATTATAGACAACCCGTTCCCTCCTGAAGGCTTATGTGCTGTAGCTGTTCTCTGCCTTTTTCGTCAGCGCTGCAAATGCGCGATCCTGTTGAACAGCCACCATGCGTTCTATATACTATCCTATGTACCCTCAGGGCCCGTTTGTGCCTGGCCTCTATGAAATCAGGCTCTATGATTCTATCCCTTTTCCAACTTGATCTGGTTGGACACGCTTAAGACCATGCCCATCTCCACCATCAAAAACAGGACAGAAGTCCCTCCATAACTGATAAATGGCAGGGTGATTCCTGTGTTGGGGATGGTATTGGTCACAACAGCGATATTTAAGATCACCTGGATGGCAATATGGCCCATGACTCCAACCACCAAAAGAGCACCGAATAAGTCTGGCGCACTGTTGGCAATCATCATGAACCGGTAGATCATAAACATAAAAATCAGGATCACCCCCACGGCTCCAAACAGTCCCAGTTCCTCACAGATAATGGAAAAGATCATGTCATTTTGGGCCTCCGGAACAAATCCCAGCTTCTGTATGCTTTCCCCCAGCCCCTTTCCAAACAATCCTCCGGAACCGATGGCGTAAAGCCCCTGCAATACCTGGTAGCCTCCTGTGTCCGGATAAGCCTCCGGATCCAGCCATACATTAATCCGGTTCAACTGATAAGGCTTTAAGATCTTCATGGCCTCCAAAGCGTGGCCGATGGGCCCTGCAAAGGCCATAATAAGCCCGCCTGCAACGATACACAGAAAGAATGGCAGCTTCTTTTTGCTGGCCACAAACAACATGACAAATCCAATGCCTGCGATGATGATGCCAGAACTTAGGTTGTTGGCAGCCACAATGGCTGCAAGGGGAAGGCAGATCAATGCCACCCTGACCACTCCGGCCATCCGGTCAATATCCCGTCCCAGCTTTACAATCATCGCAGCCAGGGCCACGATAACTGCAATCTTCACCAATTCCGTAGGTTGGAATCCCAGCGTGGAGCTGATGCCAAGCCACCGCCGTTTTCCGTTTATCTTTCGGCCGAACAGACTGACAGCGATCATCAGGCCCCAGGACACAGCGATGGCCAAGCCATAAACTTTTGCATACCAGTGATAATCAATTTTTGAGATGATAAGCATGATGACAAAGCCGGCCAAAGCGATGATTCCCTGCTTGGTCATAAAATAGGCCGCGTTCCCGTCATAATCCATTGAAGCCTTGTAGGAACTGGCGCTGTATATCATGATTAACCCGAAGATCGTCAAAAAAACAATGGTAAACAGAAGGCTGTAATCATAGAATCTTTGAACCTTATTTTTCTTTTTTGCCACGCCAGCCTCCTTTCCGCCCGATACTCTCTATAATTATGGAAGTTTAAAGCTATTTGGCCCCTTAACGTTGTCTTTTGAGTACGTTCCTACAGGTTTCTGACGCATTCCTTAAAGATTCTTCCTCGTTCCTCATAGTTTTTAAACATTCCCCAACTTGCACACGCAGGGGATAAGAGTACATTGTCTCCCATATTCGCGTAGGAAGCGCATACATGGACCGCTTCCGACATATCTTCCGCATACATAATGTCAAAGAAACCATGGGCCTTGGCGCATTCTGCAATCTTGTCTCTGGTCTGTCCGATCAAAACCAGATATTTCACTTTGCCTTCAAACGCCTCAATCCATTCATCATACTCCGATTGTTTGTCGTATCCTCCTGCAATCAGAAGGGTCGGCCCTGGCATGGCCCGGATAGCCTGAATCGCTGCGTCCGGGTTGGTTCCCTTGGAATCGTTGTAATATTTTACGCCTGACCGCTCCAGGACAAACTCGATGCGGTGTTCCACTGCCTGAAACTCCTTTAAGACTCTCTGGATGACTGGCAGGGGCGCTTTCATAGCCATGCTTATGGCAACCGCTGCCATGACATTTTCATAATTATGCCTGCCTAGAAGATGTAATTCCTTTACGTCTACAATGGGAATCACTTTCCCCTGTTCCCGCAAAAAAATCATATCTCCGTCCAGATAGTATCCCTCATCCAGTTTTTGCCGGCTGCTGAAGAACACAACCTTGGGCCTTAATTCTTCGCTCTCGCCAAAAGCACGCAGCACCGGGTCATCGTAATTGAGCACGCACACATCTTTTTCTGTCTGATTCATAGCAATGCTTTCCTTCACCGCAATATAGCATTCCATAGTATGATGGCGGTTTAAATGATCTGGCGTAATATTCAGAATGGCACTGACATCCGGCCGGAAATTCATGATAGTTTCCAGCTGAAAGCTTGATACTTCCGCCACCGTGACGCTATCATCTTCGGTCTTAAGAGCCACCTGGGTGTAAGGAATTCCAATGTTGCCTACTACATGGACATCCTCAAAACAGGCTTCCATGATCTGGCCTGTCAGGGCTGTGGTGGTCGTCTTTCCATTGGTGCCGGTGATGGCCGCCAGCCTTCCCTTGGAACATTGATAGGCCAGCTGAATCTCGCTCCAGATCGGAATCTTTGCGTCATCCAGCACAGCCACAAAGGGAGACTCCAGGGAAATTCCAGGGCTGATGACACACATCTCCACCCCCCGCAGATCAGTCCTTTTTAAGTCTCCCAACACCACAAAAACCTGAGGGTTTCCTTCCAGCTGCTGCCTTATAACCTCTGGATCCAACCCTGGATTACTGTCATAAAGAACCACTTCTCCACCCATGTCCAGCAAAAGCTTTGCCGCGGAAATTCCGCTTAAACCTGCTCCTGCCACCAATACCCTCTGGCTCATATCGTATCCTCCTATTACTCTATTACTTTGTAAAAGGCTTCCTCGTTTCCCATCATCACAACCCTAAGTACGCAAGCAGGCAGAGAATCGCTGTAATGATGGAAAATACTGCTACCACCCGGGTCTCCGACCAACCGCACAATTCAAAGTGATGGTGAATAGGCGCCATCTTAAATATCCGTTTTCCCCCTGTCTTTTTAAAATAGGTTACCTGCAACATGACGGATAAAACCTCCACCAGATAGATCATGCCGATGATGGGAATAAACAGCGGAATCTGCATCATAAAGGTACTGGCCGCCACAAATCCTCCCAGGGCCAGGGATCCGGTGTCTCCCATAAACACCTTGGCCGGATACACATTAAACAATAAAAATCCCAGAAGGCTTCCCACCACGGCTCCGGTCATGGGGCTGATGCCGCTGTCCTCTCCTATGGCGATGATAGTTAAAAATGTTGCCACCAGGATCGTTACACTGGTGCACAATCCGTCCAGTCCATCTGTAAAATTCACCCCGTTGTCTGTTCCCAGGACTGCTACAAATACAAATGGGATGTAGAGATATCCCAGATCCAGCTTAAGCCCGTTCTCAAATCCTCCGGTAAAGGGAATTAAAAGACTGGTTCCCACATCCTTTGTGTTGACCAGATAGTAAGTAAATATTCCGGTGATCAGGATCTGCCCGGCCAGTTTCTCCTTGGGATTCAAGCCTTCGGAACGCTTCATTACAATCTTGATGTAGT
>JAETTS010000252.1 GCA_021769025.1 Enterocloster bolteae | reverse complement strand
TTAGTTCTGGCAGCCTTTTCCCGGTTCTTTGTCATGGGGGTTACGCTGGTAGGGCTTCCATTTCTTGTGCGGACGGTTCTTGGACTGGATGCAACGTATTACGGCGGAGCGGAGAGCGGGCTGGCGGTTGCAACCATTCTGGGCAGCATTGCTGCAGGGCTTCTCACAGGGAAGCTTAAAGTTGGCAGGCTGTGGTTGGTGCTTGCAGCGATTGGCATCTGTATGATTCCTGCTGGAGGTATTTTTTTGACTCCTTCCAGTGTGGCGATCCGGTATGTGGTGAATCTCGTCTCTTTCTGTGGCATGCAGTCTTTCATCAGTATGTTTTCTGTTTTTGCAGTGTCCGTGATCCAGCAGAATACACCGGATCATCTGATCGGGAAGGTGATGGCCTATACGTCAGCCATTACCATGTGCTCACAGCCATTGGGACAGATTGTGTATGGTCTTTTATTTGACGGATTTTGTGAGGCCGTTTCTCTTGTGCTGATTCCCACAGGCGGGATCGTATGCCTGATTGGTTTGTTTTCGGCAGGTTTTTTCAAAACATTGGAAGAAAAGCAAAAAATGTGACAGAAGGATAAGATTTCAGTTTTTCAATATCAGGGGTTGACTCTCACACTATGGTATACCGTAAAGTAGAATTGAGCTCAGAAATACACATATATGTGAGGTGGAATGAATGGTAAGGATAGGAGATTTTTCAAAGTTGTCAAGAATCAGCATCCGAATGCTGAGGCATTATGATGAGATCGGCATACTGCATCCGGAGCGTGTGGATGATCTTACAGGATACCGTTATTACAATGAATCCCAGCTTCCGCTGGCCGGAATGATACAGGCATTAAAAAACCTGGGGTTTGGGCTTTCTGTCATAAAGGAAATACTGGATAAGTATGAGGATGCACAGGAAATGGAGAGGTTCCTTCTGGTGAAACGAAAGGAACTGGAAGAGGAGGCTTTGGGGACGCAAAAGAAACTGACGCTTCTTGACAGCGCACTTAAATGGATGAGAAAGGATGGAAATCTTATGGATTACAATGTTACATTAAAAACCGTGCCGGAACGCTACGTTGCAAGTGTACGCCAGGTGATTCCGGCCTATAACCAGGAAGGGATGTTGTGGGAGATCATGAACCGGGAGTTAAAACCGCAGAAGGTACAACAGGCAGTGCCTTGTTATGGGATGGCGATTTTCCATGATGAAGGGCATAAGGAGCATGACCCGGATGTGGAGATTCAGAGCGCAGTTGTGGGGACATATCAGGATACAGAACATGTGAAATTTAAGACTATGCCTCCGATTCAGATTGCATCTGTCACATATAAGGGAAGCTATGACCAGATTTTAAGGGTAAATGAGGCTATGGCAGATTGGGTAGCATCCAATGGCTATGATTTTGACGGGAAATCCTTCTGTATCTATCACGTAAGCCCCAGCCAGACAGAGGATCCAGAGGAGCTGGTTACGGAAGTTTGTTTTCCGGTGAGAAAGAAGTAAGTACAGGAGGGTTATGTGTTATGTTGCAAGCGACAGGACATTATCCATGTTTTTCTTGCGTCAGACGAAAGGATACGCTATAATCTACAGAGACAATAAAAGGAGAAGGACAATGAAGAAAAATGGATGATCCTGTTGCTTGCAACGGGTATGGTGCTGGGGAGCAGTATGACAGCATATGCTATCCCGGCCAGGATGGGGGTGGAGTGACGCTATGGGAATGATAGAGATTGTGGCATGGTAGGTTCTCTGGCGAAGAGAACCATTTTGCTGGAGACAACAGGAGGATTCCAATGGAGATAAGGGTTTTGCGGTATTTTCTTACAGTGGCCCGTGAAGAGAGCATTAACCGTGCTGCAGAAGTCCTGCATATTACACAGCCTACACTAAGCCGCCAGTTATCCCAATTGGAAGAAGAAATGGGGATCAGGCTCTTTCACAGGGGTGCAAGGAAGATTCGCCTTACCAATGAGGGATTGCTTTTGAAAAGGCGCGCCCAGGAGATTTTATCGCTGGTTGAGAAGACAGAAAATGAACTGGCCTGTCAGGAAGAACTTGTGGAAGGCAAACTTGTGATCGGCTGCGGAGAACTGGCTGCAGTGCAGATCCTCCCGGCTCTCTGTGAATCTTTTAGCCAGCACCATCCCCTTGTCTGCTATGATCTGTTCACTGCGACTG
Source organism: Enterocloster bolteae (assembly GCA_021769025.1). Next base: position 2,601 of record JAETTS010000252.1, on the reverse strand, counting down.
CCGATCTGGTGAAAGAGCAGATGGAAAAAGGGCTGGTCGATATAGGGATTCTTCTGGAGCCAGTTGATATGGAATCCTTTGATTTTATCCGGCTGGATAAAAAAGAACGCTGGGTGGTGCTGATGAGGCCGGATGATCCGCTATGCGAAAAAGAAACCGTGTCTGCCAGGGATCTGGAAGGAAAGCCGGTGATTCTTCCCCGCCGGCTAAATGTGCAGAATGAATTGGCCAGCTGGTTCGGAGATTCGTTTCAGAATCTTCATGTCCTTTTTACCAGCAACATGCCAACCAACGGATCCCTTATGGTTCGCAGAGGGTTGGCGTATTCGCTGGTGATTGAAGGTTCCGTGCCCTTTTGGGATAAGAGCCAGATTGTTTACCGCCCCCTTTATCCGGAATTATCGGCCAACAGTGTCCTGGCATGGAAGAAAGGGCAGCCGTTCAGTCGTGCAGCGACAAAATTTATTGAGCATTTGAAAGCTTATGCCCAAAAGGCATAAGCAGTGTATAAGAATCAGGTATTTGTTAGCAAGAAAACATGGCGCTATAATATGAGTGTAGATGGAACAAGAGGATGTTTCACTGCACTCATATTTTTGTCCATAGAAAATCTTGCCCATAGAGAAGGAGGAAAAAATGGATCGGATCGAAACATGTAAAACCGTGTATAAGGAACTGTTTGGCGGGGAGCCGGCGACAGTGGAAAATGGAAATGATCCGGAGTTAATGATCATTCTGCAGCGTTTTATCTTTGGCCAGGTGTTTGAAACTGGAAATCTGGATAAAAAGACTAGAGAGCTTCTAACCGTGGTCTGCCTTACTGCCATGCAGACATTGCCTCAGCTGAAGGCCCATGTACAGGCAGCGTTGAATGTAGGGAATTCCCCCCTGGAGGTACGGGAAGCAATCTATCAGTGTGCCCCTTTTATTGGATTTCCCCGTACCTTAAATGCGACCGGTGTTGCAGATGAAGTATTTTTGGAGAGAGGGGTTGCCCTTCCCCTTCCCCTGCAAGGCAATATAAAGGAGGAAGAGCGGTACGAGAAAGGCCTGGCGATTCAGTTTCCCCTATATGGGGATGAAATCAAAGAGACATATGCAGATTTACCGGATGGCATCGGGGAAGCCCTTCCCCGCTTTCTGACAGAAATGTGTTTTGGCGATTTCTATACCCGTGGTGTGTTGAGTGTGCCGGAAAGAGAGTTGCTTATGTTGGCAGTTCTGGTCGCGTCGGGGGCTGAAGCACAGATAAAGGCCCATGCGCTTGGAAACTTAAAAGCCGGGAACAGCAAGGAGAAGATGTATGCCGCCATGGTACAGTGTCTGCCCTACATTGGGTTTCCGGCGGCATTTAATGGGATTCGCATCATAAAGTCGGTTCAATAGGTATCTGCTTTTGCAGTGGCAGTTTTTGAATCTGGGGGCGCAGAGATTGCGGGGAAGGAGAAGGTATGGGGGAAAGACAGATGCCGTTTTCGGGAAACGATCTCAGAAACATGATCATTCCGCTTCTTTTGGAGCAGCTTTTGGTGATGCTTGTGGGGATCGCAGATACACTGGTTGTCAGTCATGCAGGGGAGACGGCGGTATCCGGTGTCTCCCTGGTCAATCAGTTTAATACGATTTTTATTTACCTGTTTGCAGCGCTGGCATCCGGCGGGGCGGTTGTCATCAGCCAATATATTGGAAAAAAAGAGACTGAGCGTGCAGGAAAGTCTGCCAGCCAGCTTCTAATGTTTGGAACCGTCTTTTCCCTGGTGGTTGCAGGAATCGTGCTGGCCGGAAACCAAAGGATGCTCCGTCTGTTTTTCGGTAAGGTGGAAGATTCGGTTATGGATGCCTGCGTCACCTATTTGAAAATCTCTGCCTATTCCTATCCGGCATTGGCAGTCTATCATTCTGGGGCGGCGGTCTACCGAAGCCTTGGCAAGACCAATGTGACCATGTATATATCTGTGCTGTCCAATGTCATCAACATAATCGGCAACGGGATTGGGGTGTTTGTGCTTCATGGAGGAGTGGCAGGGGTGGCATGGCCCTCATTGATTGCCAGAACCTTTTCCGCAGTTGCCATTACCGTGCTTTGCTTTCAAAAGACCAATGCTGTGGGTTACCGAATCCATTGGATTGCCAGGTGGGATATGAATTGCCTGAGACGGATATGGAAGGTTGCCATACCAAACGGAGTGGAAAACGGTGTTTTTCAGTTGGTGAAGGTGGCGCTTAGTAGCCTTGTGGCGCTGTTTGGCACGTATCAGATCGCGGCAAACGGTGTAGCGCAGAGCATCTGGTCTTTGGCAGCCTTGGTTGGCGTGGCCATGGGGCCTGCCTTTATCACCGTGATCGGGCAGTGTATGGGAGATAAGGATATCCAGGCAGCAGATTATTATTTTGTGACCTTATCCAAGATAACCCTTGGTTTGTCCACAGTGTGGAATCTATTGATCCTTTTGCTTACACCGTTGTTTCTGCAGTTTTATGCTCTGGAACCCCAGACAAAACAGCTTGTGATCTGGCTGGTCCTGATCCATAATGGATTTAATGCCTTTGCGTTCCCGTTTTCCGGGGCGCTAGGGAATGGACTCCGTGGGGCAGGAGATG
>JAETTS010000251.1 GCA_021769025.1 Enterocloster bolteae | reverse complement strand
CAGAACCGGATCTTTTCATCCATGGTGATTTTCTTGACTGTGATCAGATTTCCATGGTGATCTTCGTCATAGATATTCTTGCCGGATAGCTCTGCCTTAAAGCTTCTGGTAGTAATCTTTACATCGTCGATGCAGGCATTAGGAAACTCTGGAATCCGAACCAGGGATGGAAATGGGGACAGGCTCCAAAGAGACAGTACATTGTACTTATTCTCCGCCATACGATCCAGAAAATCATGCCAGAAATCCATCTCCCACATGTGGGGAATATTCACAGTGGCGCTGGTTGACGCGTCGGAATAGCTAGGGGTTCTTGCATCCAGGGGAATGTTAAACTTGATGCCACGGTTGGGAAGGTAGGGGGTTACCTGCGCCTCTTTCAGTGTTTCCCCCTTTCGCAGCCCATCGGCAACGTCCAGAATTCCATACATAAACCCGGCATCATCCGCTGCCTCACTCCGAACTGTCTCTCCTACGACCCTTTTATAGGACTGTGCTTCCATGTTTTTGTTGCAAGCCAACTCTAACATGATGTCGTATGCCTCAAGCTTATTTAAGGCAAAGCGAATTGGCGCTGTGATCTCAACTTGATTCACAAGTCTCATGGTAGTCTCCTTTCATTCCATCTCAATCTGAATCATATCCCAGACGGTCAGTTTTGGAAGCTTCACATTTACCCGGCCGTCAGCCGTCTGATACGTCACCTCAGTCTCTTCAATCACAGAAACAACGCTTTTAACCGTTTTTCCTTCCGGCACTTTCATGGAGAACCAGATATCCGTAACTGGAATGTTATCCAACAGGGGCCTCTGTCCTACTTCATTTACAAAATGCACCAGGACGGTGTTCTGGTTATTATAGGCAGTCATCTGCACATCATGAGGCGCATGAACCACAAAATCCTTCTTCTCCCCAAGAGCAGCGTCTATGATATTCCCAATAAGGTCATAGTGATCCGACAGATGATATTCTGTAATCAGCCTTCCTACAGAGAAGGGGATTGTGACCACCTGCCCGGCTCCCTCCTTTTTCTCAAGCAAAAGCGGAAGATCCGTATGGCTTACAGGTATGGAAGCTCTCTCCGGAGGAGCCCCCACCACTTCGTAAGGGGCAAATGGAGGAACCAGGGTTGCAAGGACTTTCGTCCCGCTCTCCGGAACCACATAGCATACCTCTCCGCGAAGAACAAGCTTATCCGTATCCATTCCCTTGTTCAGATGCTCTCCTCCCTGTTCTATACGAAGATAGCTGGCTACCAGATATTCGCTTTTATACACATCCGCCGTAATCCCATACAGTTCCCGGTGGGCGGATAAGTCTGCTTCCTCTGTACTTTCACGGATCACCGAACTGCCTGCCTGTGCATAGCGTTTCAGTTCTGCTGCAACTGCCTTTGTCATAGGATATCCGTCCGGCACAAATACCACATCGTACTTTGCAAGGTCTTTTGGCCTGAAGTCGTAATCATGCATCAGGTCAAACTGAACGTGGCTCTTTACAAAGGAATCAGCGATTCCTTTGGCTGAATCGGAATCTACCCACAGAAGGCATACATTGCTTCGATAGGTTGCACCATGCATGGCACCTTCAGCCTTCATAATCATGGCATCAATCATTCCCGCTGCTTTCAGAACCCGTTTATCCGTGATCGTAGAGGGATATCCGGTTACAGAGTGCCAGATGACTCCTCCGGAAGCCGGCACTTGCGCCATCCATGGCAGATACTCGGCTACTGGCATTCCCACATGCCGCCAGTCCATTCCCGGGCAGGAATGAATGATACCAAAGGGCAGTTTCTCCCGATTTGGCAGCTGGCCGGACTTCATAGCAATGACCGGATGTATGGTAGGAGGAAGATTGTTCACTCCGTGGGACAAAATATTCTGGGACTCCGTGCAGATTAAATCCGCCGTAAGGTATCGGTCATAGATGCTGTCTCTGTCAAACCGGCCAAAGGACTTGGACTTGCCATTATATGGAGCATAGTAGAGAATCAACGGCACCTCTTTCCTGGTCTCCTTGATTGCCTGGTAGATGACACCGATATTCTCTTTCATACACTCTGTAAACCAGGTCTTCTCAAACTCATCCGGCGTGTCAGGCATTTCCACCTGATACATCTTCCTATACTTTTCCTGACATCTGGAGCAGAAGCATGCCGTAGGGTGAGGCGCATTCAGAAACACTCCGTCAATATCATATTCTGTGAGAACTTCCCGCATCACCGGATCCGCCACCTCTTTGTTGCGGTATCCGCCTAGAGCGCAGGTATTCAGAAACAAAGACCAGTTGCCCATACGCTTCTCCCCTCTGTAGTAAGGAGTTCGGTCCTTGTGTCTGGCAAACCACTGAGGCTTCTCTAAGTATGTCACGTCATCAGTGATACTGAAATCAAACCTGGCCACAAACCGGATATCCCGGGCATGAAACTCATCAATCAGGTCACGAAGCAAGTCTGTCCCTTTGGGAAGGAACTCGTTGATATGATGATAGGGAACCTTGCTTGGATACCAGGCATAGATTCCGCCCACATTCATGACCACAACATTGGCTCCTAATTCCACGGTCTCCTCTGCAATCTGCTTCGGATTCATCATAGGCGTATCTTTCACCTGCAGGTTATACTGCATAACCCGCATCGGCTGTTTCCACCATTCTGTAAAACTCATAACAAACTCTCCTTTTTTAATTAGCCTTTCACTGCTCCTGCCGCCACACCTTCCACAATATTCTTCTGGAATGCAAAGTAGAAAAGGATGACTGGAATAATGGTCAGGATATAAGCTGCAAACGTCAGATTCATCATGCCTGAATTTTCCCCTTTAAAATAAGCCTGGGCAAGGGTAATGGTTCGAAGGTCTTTTCCGATTAACATGATCTTGGGGAACAGATAATCATTCCAGATACCAAGGGCATCCAAAACAAGAATCGTGGAAGTAATGGGCTTCATGATTGGGAACATGATCTTCCAGTAAAGCTTCCATACATCCGCGCCGTCCACCCTTCCTGCCTCCAGGATCTCCACGGATACACTGCGGATAAATCCGGTGTATAAAAATACCGCCATAGGCATATTACGGCCGATATAGAACAAGATCATACCGGTAAGGGAGTTGTTCAGATGAAGGTTTGTCATCAGCTTTGTCAAAGGTACCAGGGCAGTATAGAACGGTATCATGATTCCGCAGATAAACAAAAGGTAAATTCCATTATAAAACTTCTTATGCCTTGACCACGCGATGACATAAGAGCAGATACCGGAAAACAGGATGATTCCTACCAGGCTGGCCGCCGTGACATACACGGTATTGGCAAACACTTTGGGATAATTCATGCTCTTCCACGCCTTTAAGTAATTTTCCCACATCAGCCTATCTGGAATGCTGTTGGGGCTGACCAGGGCTTCCTTGGTATCCTTTAAGGACACCAGCAGCATGACAATAAACGGATACAGGATAATCAATACAAATACAGTCATTATCAACGTCACGAACACTTCGGAGAACACCCGCCTGGGAGAACGCTTATTCATGACGATATCTTCATTTTTCTTAGCGCGCATCTTCTTCCCTCTTTCTCAATACTTTCATCTGGAATAATGTTATAGCAACAATAATAAGGAATAGAATGACACCCAACGCCGTGCCATAGCCTGCTCGCTTATTGGTAAAGGACTCGTTATAAATCGTCATGGAGATAAGCTCACTGGCACGTCCAGGCCCTCCGCCAGTCAAAGCATATATCAAATCGTACTGCTTGAAAGAACGTTCCACTGCAAGTACCATATTGATGGTAAAGGAAGGGGCCAATAGCGGAAATGTGACATACCGAAACCGTTTCCATCCGGTCACTCCGTCAACAGAAGCCGCATCATAAAGGGATTGGTCGATATTGTGAAGCCCGGCAATGTATACAACCATGTACCATCCTGCCGACTTCCAGCTGGTTACCAGAATACCCATAGCCAGGGCAAAAGATTTGCTTCCAAGCAGGTTATTGGCCATGACCTCAATTCCCAGCTTCTGCCCCAGGGCACCGATGGATTTATCGAAAATAAAGTTAAAAACAAAGCCTACAAGAATTGCACTCAAAACAGAAGGAATATAAAGTAATGCCCGAAACACATTCCGGCCGCGCCTTACGCTCTCCGCTCCTATGGCCATTAAAAGTCCCAGGATATTCAAAAAAATCGTGTTAAAAAATGCATAAATAAAGGTATTTCTCAGAGGCTCAAGAACATATTGGTCATGCATGATATCCACATAGTTTTTAAGCCCAATAAAATGAAATGTCTTACGAACTCCGTCCCAGTCCGTCATACTATAAAAGATACCATCAAAAAGAGGGTATACAACAAATACAAAATACAAGGCCAGCGCTGGCAACACCAACAAGAACTCGATAACCGCGGCCCTTCTTCTATTCTGTTTTGCCTGAAATTGATTTACATTTAATTTATCCTTCATCGGTTACCTCTATCCTTTTAAAAATATGGGTGCTGAATAAGGACAGCACCCATATAAAATTAATCGCATTTTACTTGTATTCATAATCGGCAAGGAAATTCTCAACCCAGTCTGGGCTGGCATCCATCAGCCTGGTGTGCTCGGTGCTGATCTTGTCTACTACCGATGCAGGATCTTCACCCACAAGCCAGTTCTGGCAGCCTGTCTTAAGAAGCTCTTTGAATCCTGAGATCCACTGTCTGGAAAGGATTGCACTGTTGGGAAGGTCGCCCTTGCTTGCAATTTCAAGGATAATCCGGAATGCAGGGTCGCTGTCAATCTCAGC
>JAETTS010000250.1 GCA_021769025.1 Enterocloster bolteae | reverse complement strand
TGAAAACAGGCCGGATATCTATGAAAAGGCATGGAAATTCTGCTGCGTCCAGGATTATGTGGTGTTTAAGCTGACAGGAGAAGGCCCGTTTATAGACTATTCCATGGCCGGAAGGACCATGATGCTGTCCTCAGAGCGTCCGGAGTGGGACAGCGATGTATTAGATATTGCGGGAATATCAAAGGACAAATTGTCGGAACCAGTCAGATCCACTGCCACTATAGGAAGGGTGAGGGAGGACATAAGAGCCGGATTTGGCCTGAGCCGGACCTGCCAGGTGGTCCTGGGAGGACACGATCAGGCCTGCGGCGCAGTTGGAAGCGGCGTGATTACGCCGGGCATGGTGATGGATGCCTGCGGCACCGTGGACGCAATGGTTTCGGTTCTGCCTGGCTTTATCATAGACAGGGCCATGCTGGATAACAAACTGCCCTGCTACAGACATGTGGACGGAACCAATTATATTACCATGGCAATCAATACAAACGGGGGATTATTTTTGAAATGGTACAAGAATACCTTCTGTCATGAGGAATCACAGTTATGCGGTGAACAGAACTGTGATATTTATACATATATTATTAAAGAGTGCGCCAACACTCCGGCAGACATATATGTATTACCTCATTTGGAAGGCGCGGGTACACCGGTAAATGATCCGCTATCTCTTGGAGCCGTAATCGGCTTAAGAGTCACTCATACAAAAAAAGATATAACCCGTGCTGTTTTAGATTCCCTGGGCTATGAGATGAAATTAAACCTCTCAGCCATTGAACAGAGCACAGGACAGTCAATCGAAGAGATACGCATGATTGGCGGCGGTGCCAAGTCGCCTAAATGGTTACAGATAAAGGCAGATATATTCAACCGCAGCATCACTGTGTTAGAAACCCAGGAGGCAGCATCCCTGGGAGCAGCCATAACAGGCGCTGTAGGGACCGGTTATTTTGAAGATTTCGGACAAGCCATCCAACATATGGTCCATCCGAAAGAAACATATATCCCCAATCCTGCAATGGTAAAGGAGTATGAAACAAGAGTTGAGGAATATAAAAGAATATATCCGGGATTAAAGGATATCAGTCACAGGATATCCAGCCGTACATCTATATACTAATTCTGTTTCCTGGATTTGTCAATTCCATTTTTGTATTCCGAATACAGCGCTTAAAATAACTTGAAATGTGAGAATTAAGGTATCAGTTGAAACGGGTGGTACTTCTATTAAAGTACGCCCAAAATAGGAGGTTATCATATGAGTGGGATTACATTAGCTGTGAATTTGGCCATATCAATTGCGATCATATTATTTTTAGTCCTGAAGTTTAAAATCAACCCTGTTATATCCATGATACTGGCCAGTCTGTATATGGGGATATCCTGCAGCCTGGGCTTCATGGACACCATTACATCAATCAACAGCGGATTTGGATCTCTGATGACGGGAATCGGCTTTCCCATAGGATTTGGAATCATGATGGGCCAGATACTGGAGGATTCCGGTGCTGCGGAATCCCTGGCAAAATCCATATTAAAGGCGTTCCCCGGTAAGAAGGCGCCCTGGGCTTTGGGGCTTACGGCGTTTCTGTTATCCATCCCCGTCTTTTTTGATGTAACGTTTGTTATTCTGATTCCCCTGGGCATTGCGGTGGCGAAGGAAACGAAACGGCCTTTGGCATATTTTGCAGGGGCAATTGCCATAGGAGGAGTCAGCTCCCAGACATTTGTGCCGCCCACCCCAAATCCCCTGGCGGCTGCCACCATACTTGATTTTGATTTGTCTTATATTATTATTGCAGGAACCATTGTGGGCCTGGCCGCAGCTGTATTCTCCATGTTTGTCTGGTTCAGGATGCTGGACCGTCCGGGATTCTGGGATCCCAATAAGGATGAAACCGGTCTTTTGGATATGGACGCGGCTGTTGTGCACCGGGTGGATCTGCCGTCTCCATGGGCGGCAGTCATACCTATCTGCCTTCCGGTACTGGCGATTCTCATCGGATCCTTCTGGCCAGTGGTAACCGGAAGCGACGCACCGGTGGTTATACAGTTTATTTCCCAGAAAACCATAGCAATCCTTCTGGGCCTGTTGGCTGCCTATATCATATTGCTGAAAAGAATGGGATGGAGCGGACTCAATGAATCAGTGAGTAAGTCCCTGAAGCAGGCAGGCGTGGTGCTGCTGATAACAGGAGCAGGCGGGGCTTTTGGGGCCGTGATACAGGCAACAAATATCGGTGAGGTTCTTATCGCAGGACTGACGGAAGGACAATCCTCCACAATGCTTATATTATGCCTGACATTTGGAATCGGAGTCTTGTTCAGAGTGGCGCAGGGGTCAGGAACCGTTGCTTCCATAACCGCGATGACCATCATGGCTTCCGTGGCTCCGTCCGCAGGCTGTCATCCGGTATATATTGCCCTGGCGGCCCTGGCCGGAGGCAACTTCATAGGTCATGTCAATGATTCCGGATTCTGGGTGGTGACAAACCTATCAGGGGCCAGTGTCACAGGCGGCTTAAAAACATATACATGGAATACCATAACCCTTGCAGGCATGGCATTTATACTTTCATTGGTGGGAGCAACCGTACTGCCGATGGTATGACATCTTAGTATGATAGAAATTGAGAGGAGTATATAATTATGGCAATGTTAGGAAAAGAGGTAAGGATGAGCCGGCTGGTCAATCCTGAAAGCAAAAAGATGATGGCAATTACTGTTGACCATGCAATTTCGAGAGGCATAGCGCCTATGAAGGGCTTACAGCCCATTCAGGAAACCATTGAAAAAATCGTTATGGGAAGGCCGGATGCCATGACCATGACAAAGGGAATCGCGGAACACTGCATGTGGCCCTTTGCCGGAAAGGTGGCCCTTTTGATGAAGGTATCAAACTATTCCCCGGTATCGCCTACCAGGGACACTATATTCGGGTCAGTGGATGAGGCGGTGCGGATGGGAGCGGATGCGGTTTCCATGGGAGCCATGACCCTGGGGGATTTCCAGGGAGAACAGTTTGCTGCCATCGGCAGATTTTCCGAGGAATGTATGGCAAAGGGAATGCCGCTTATCGGTCATGTGTATCCCAAGGGAGAATCGGTTCCGGCGGACAAGCAGACCTCCTGGGAGAATATAGCATACTGTGTGAGAAGTGCCTGCGAGCTGGGCATGGATATTGTGAAAACAACGTATACAGGTGACCCGGATTCCATGGCCAGGGTGGTGTCGTGTGTTCCGTCCTCTTTCCGGATTGTGATTCAGGGAGGCGACAAATGCAGGACATTGGATGATTACCTGACCATGACAAGGGAAGCCATGGACTGCGGGGTAGGAGGCGTGACAATGGGAAGATTTGTCTGGGAATATGAAGACGTGACAGCCCTGGTTATTGCCCTGCGGTATATGATTCATAAGGGGTATACGGTAAAGCAGGCAAAGGAATTGCTGGCCCAGCTGGAGCATGATAAGAACTATGAGGATTTTTAAGACAGGGGAGACAGGATGAAGATTGTGGTATTGGATGGTTATACAGAGAATCCGGGAGATTTAAGCTGGGAGGGTCTTGAGGCGCTGGGAACATTGACTGTGTATGACAGGACTCCCGGCGACAAGGTGATAGAGAGGATCGCAGATGCACAGGCCGTATATACCAATAAGACGCCCATCACCGGTGAAACCATTGAGAAGTGCGCCAACATGAAGTTTATCGGAGTGCTGGCAACCGGTTATAATGTGATTGATATTAAGGCGGCCCGTTCTGCAAACGTAGTGGTTTCCAATATACCTTCCTACGGAACGGATGCAGTTGCCCAGTATGCTGTGGCGCTTTTGCTGGAGCTTTGCCATCATATCGGAGAACATTCGGATTGCGTGAAGGCCGGCGGGTGGAGCCGCAGCAGGGACTGGTGCTTTTGGAAGCATCCCCTGGTGGAGCTTGCAGGCAAGACATTTGGGGTCATCGGCTTTGGACGTATCGGTCAGAGGACCGCAAAAATAGCAGAGGCATTAGGAATGAAGATAGTAGCTTATGATGAACGGCCTGTGAAAGAGCTGGAAGGGGAAAATTTCAGATACGTTTCCCTGGATGAGCTTTTATCCATGTCGGATGTCATAAGCCTCCACTGCCCGCTGTTTCCGTCAACAGAAGGCATTATCCATAAAGATACCATTGCCAAAATGAAGGATGGAGTGAAAATCATCAATACCTCCAGAGGTCCCTTGATTGTGGAGCAGGATTTGCGGCAGGCCCTGGACAGCGGAAAGGTTAGCGGGGCAGCTGTGGATGTGGTGTCAGAGGAACCCATCAGAGAGGATAATCCTCTGCTGGGAGCCAAAAACAGTATTATTACTCCCCATATTGCATGGGCTCCCAGGGAGTCCAGACAGCGGCTTATGGATATTGCTGTCTCCAATTTAAAGGCATTTATGGAAGGAAATCCAGTCAATGTGGTGAGTTGAGGATATGCTGAAGGCTTCAGGTTTAAATTCACAGGATAACGTATATTAAGTTTAAAACAGGGGATGGACGGCTGTCTGTTTAGGAGCTGTCCATCCCCTGTATTTGCTTTTTTCCGCATGAAACATATATTGGCAGACAGAGGGCTGCTATTAATTAAGGAAGAAAGTCAAAAAATAGTCCTCCGCCAGTCAGGTTTTTCCTTTTTAGGGCGGTTATCTGCATCTTAGAAAATAGTGGCATGAATCAGGTGTTGTAAAGTAAGCTGGAATTTGGTACAATGTCAATGAGTGTTTCTAAAAATATTAGGAAATGTAAAAAAAGGTGTTGATATTTTTTG